>JARRLN010000014.1 GCA_037386965.1 Nitrospirota bacterium | reverse complement strand
TTATTCCTCCTCATCGGTAGATTTCTTTGTAAAAAGGTCCTGCCTCTGATGATAATATCCCACAGCAAACCGCCCCTGGTCCTGAAGCGAAAGGTGCGCGGGGAAACCGGCGGATGCAACACCTTCCACGATTTGTCCGATAAGCCGTTCGAGGTTCACGGCACGCCCCCGGTTTTCGAGCTTTGCCAGGTGATGGTTCTTGAGCTTCATCAAGTACGGAAACGCCGTCACCGGGGTGCTCGAGGCCGAACCGTAGAAGTGGTCGCGGATAGTGGCGTTGATGCCAGGGCTTGCCTCCTCCTGAACCTTCTCAAGGACGGAGAAGAGTCGCCCCAGGCGATAGCCCACGTTTGTATTATTCTGGTCTAATGCCATGCCTACCTCCTTCTCGTATCTCGAATTCCTCACGAGGACCGCCTTGACCAAGGACGCCCTCGGGTACGTTATTTCCCTCTCGGCCCGTATCCTTCTTACCGCCGATGCGAGCAGGGTCGCCGGATAAGGCGTGCCCGTCAGGATGGACTTCATGACCTCTCCGGACAGATTGGGCTGGATATTTTCCGACTTTCTTTGCAACGCGGTAGAGACAAGCAGTCTGAACAAAGACAGGTGCTCGGGCTCCTTATTCCCATGCACGATGGCGCAGTCCTCGAAGTACTGCTTGATGTTCGTCGCAACCTCACCGACCGTGCCCGCATACCAGAACCGGACGGCGACGCGGGAGGCGTTTGGCGAAAGGCCGAGGACGTAGAATCTCGTGTAATCTTCAGTGATCGGAGGGGCGCCACTCCTTGGGGATTCAAAGAGAACACGGATCGCCTGATTGATCTGTTCCGGATTTTCCTTTGGCGGCTCGCCGAACAGGTCAGCGTAAACATCTTCCATAACACTGTTCTCATCCGCCCAGAATATGGTACTGGAATCACCGACCTGTATGCGCCGCCTTGAGTCTCTGCCCAACAGCCTGTTCAGCGCCGTGGTGTATGCATGCTCCGCCTTTTTACCCACAGGAGCATTGAAGCCCTGGGTCTTGCCGTACGAGTTAAAGGCTTCGAGGTTGAAAGAGACAATGTTCGCCCCGCTTGACTGAGCGCCCCAGACGCCCTTTATCGCGGTGTGGAGACGGGTGGGGGAGTCCATTTCGCCCGTGACGAGACAGGCCTGAAGGCGGTCATCCTCTCCTCTTTTATTCATTGATGCGACCGCCTTTTTTACCTCATTCCTCTCGCATACCAGTCCGGTATCGCCTTCAAGGCGGAACGTGATATCATTCTTGCCGCTCTTTTCTATCTCAGGCCATGACGGATGCGAAAAGACGCTCGAAAAATCGTCTTCCCTGAGAAAACACAGCACGGCCGACACGCCGCTGTCATCGACGTCCAGGCTTTCGATCGTCTCGACAAAACTTGCATGCCGCGCTTTGACCTTTTCAACTTTCTTCACATCAGTTTCCGTGCCGGGCCTCGGCCTGCCCAACACGTATTCGGGATTCCCCCACAAGAGGTTGGCTGCGATATTTACTGATTTTTTTACGCCCTTCGGTACAAGGAACTCCCTCGCCCTTTTCTTCTTCCCCTCTCCGCTTCTCGTATCGTCGATGCCCTTGAATTTCCCATCGTGGTCAAGGACAATGATAAACGGAATCTCTTTTTTCTCAAAGCCTTCCGGGGCAACGCCGGAGCCGTCATACGCCGATATGCGCCCATAATATGAGGTCAGAGCCTGCAGAATCATCCCCTCACCTCCTTGCTGTCAAAGGCCGGAACCTTTACGCTGCCTTTTTCAAGCTTCGCATGGAAGAAACGGGGCATAGGTTCTTTTCCGCTGAAGTCCATGTCATAAAGTATCCATCCGAGGTTACGGCTTTCATCGATGGGGGTCGGCATGTCGCCGTTAACGGGCGCGAAGTCGGCGGCGAACTCGCGGCAGCCCAGATACGGCCTGTGGAAGCACTGTCCCTTCCTGGCCCGCCTCTGGAACATCTCCTCGAACTTGGCGAGGTTGTCCACGACCCCTGCCCATTCCGTCATCTCAAAATAAGCGTGTACGTTGTAAGCCACGTCCCGCAGAAGGAGTCCCGCCCGCTGCTGCCGCTCGTCTTCAATGAACAAACCACTAGTACGGGGGGACATGACGGCTCCGACCTCGTTTCTCCTGACCGACTCCCACTTAATAGGTTTTAGCACATCGATTTGTGTAATATGCCACCTAATGGCCGGTTTCCATAAAATGGCCTCAAGCACCCCTCGGGCGGCAGCTGGGGTCATGACATCGTAGGAGACCCTCTCAACCTTCATCTCTGGTCGCGTGAAACAGGCGTTCCGCCCCCATACCTTGAGCTTGAACAGCTGGCTTTGTTTTCCAGTCCGGTCGTTCATAAAATCACCTCCTCATTAATGCGGTGCCTATGCGCATACATAATCAGTAAGCACATAGGCAAACACATTGTACTTAAAACTGTTTCAACCCGCCGTCCGGTTTATCCGAATAGAGAGGAAACCGATTCCCGGGTAGCAGTCAGATTTTCATTGGACGCCTCGCCGCACGCGGCTACTACGTGCCGACTGCTTTGCTTATCGGCTTCCTCCTATCGGATCGTGCGCGCACACATTCGAAACGGACTTACATTTCACTTAAACTGAAGTTTGATGTCAAGCCCTCAAACTATAAGGTCATCCGGACTGAATTCCTTTTCATCGTAAATGAGGCCGAGTGCCTCGTCATAGCGTCCCATGTTCGATTGTATATATATGCCCGGAAATGGTTCCTCGATCTCCATGGCTCCTTTTAGGATGTTCAGCACATATTTTGGTATGTTGACCACATATCGTTGGAGCTTCCTCATAAGCCATCTTTGAGGGCCTTTATTAAGCAGTAAATTTACAAGCTCTTCACCCTCGTCGTACCTGACAAATGCAGGCGCATATTGCGATTCATCGATTATGTGAAATTTCTCGGCCGCAGTCCTGAAACTAAAACGCAACTGGCTGTCGGGCGCAAGGTCCGCCAGAATGCCCTTGGCATCGAGCCTGTCGCCGTGAATCCAGTAGAGTTCCTTGAAATAGGCCGTAAATTGTTCCGGAGCAAGCGGATCATCAACCCTTTCGTCCAAAAGTCGGCGGCCTATCTCGGCAGCCTGTCTTAAAATCCCAGGAGGCGTCTTGCTTTGAGGGACAAACACAAAAACCTCTCCCTCTTTCAAGAGCCCTTCTCTGTTGCATCTGCCTGCGGCCTGGGCAATAGAGTCCAATCCCGCAATTGCCCGATAGACTACTGGAAAATCGAGGTCAACCCCAGCCTCTACAAGCTGCGTGCTGACGACTCTGGTCGGTACTCCATCTTTAAGACGCTGCTTAACTTCCGCAATAACCTTAGAGCGATGCGCGCCACACATCAGGGCCGACAGGTGCACCGTATCTTCAGGCATCAGGCGGTAAAGCTTTCGGCAGTCGTCACGCTTGTTTACAATGCACAGGACGGTCTTAAACCCTGAAAGCTCCATTGCGAGTTCTTCCCATGAGACTTCACTTGAAAGGCTGGTGGGTACATTTACTTTTACCCTCTTCAGTTTTTCATGGAGCGATTTAGGGTCTTCGATGATTTCTTTCATGTCCGGAAGGCCCTCAAAGCTGAAATCAGAACTGTGAGGACCAAAAGCCGGTTGGGTAGCCGTGCTCAATAGCAGAGTCACACCATAATTCTTATGAAGCTCCGTAAGGGCTTTCAAAATCGGATTAAGAAGGTCCGGAGGCAACAGCTGTGCTTCGTCTAAAATTACCACGCTGTTTACGATGTTATGGAGCTTCCTGCACCTGCTTGGTCTAGAAGCGTAAAGGGACTCGAAAAACTGAACCGTTGTGGTAACTACGATGGGCGCGTCCCAGTTCTCGGAGGCAAGCTTGCTTTTTCGAAAAGTCTCGTCTTCTGTCTCAGGTCTATTGATGTTGCTATGGTGTTCGAGGACCGTGTCGCCGAATATGTCTTTGAACTGGTCTGCGGTCTGTTCAATAATACTGGTATAAGGGATAACATATATTATGCGCCGTTTACTATATTTAAGCGCATGGTTTAGGGTGAAGGCCATCGAGGAAAGCGTCTTGCCCCCGCCGGTCGGAACGGTGAGCGAAAAAATGGATGGTTTCTCTGATGCCATCGAGACACACTGTTTCAGTATCTCTGCTCTGACTGCATTGACCTCTGTAGGATTCGCTTCTTTTGTCTTCTTTTCCATATATGCACTGAATAACGGGAGAAGTTTATCCAGCGCCGGATACCTGCCTCGAATCTTTCCCCTATCAGGTTCCATAGAAGCTTCGGTATCCAGGAAGTCAGCATCCACAACGCAGGAGAAAAGCATCCTTATCCACATGGACGGGTCAGTGCCCGGCCTTGGCTTCTCCAAAGGAAGTTTTTTTGTCAATAAATCTTCGGGCGGATGGGATGTGGGAATGCGCTTGTCTAATCGCTGCGCAAGTCCCGACATTCCGGAAGCTTCGGTCTGCCAGTCGGGAAGGCCAGCATGATGACCTGCAATAATATAGGCAAGTATACGCCCGGCTACATCAAATGTTTCACATGCCTTGACAGCTCCGCATGTCGAATGGTCTACCCTGCCAGGTTTCCCCCTGATGTGAGCTTGAAACTCACCGGAATACTTTCCCATGTCATGCCACAGGCCCGCAAGTCTAGCCCATTCGGAAGCGTTGAGTTCTTCAGCAAACTCCGCGGCCAGCTCGGCAGTCTTCTTAAGATGCTCAAATAGAGGATGGATTCTTCCACTTTGGGCAATGTGGGCGACCGGCTCATCGGGGCTGTTCATGTCTCGAAACCTGTCTCCTTTTTTCTGCCACTATCTGGTATGACGCTTAAGAATAAACAACTCAGGCGAGAATAGTCCAGACTGTGAAGAAGTAGAAAGTACATTATACCTGCAAATTCAAACGGTTATGTTAAAACCACGACCGGAGGTAAGACTTTAAGCCAATGATTTGAACAAATCTTAATTCAGCGCGGCCGCCAGTTTGGGGGCTGCTCTCTAAGCCTCGCCGAGGAATGAGGAAATCTCTACTTTCATTGCAAATCCACATTTCCATGGCTGGTTGATTTCTATGAAGTTCAATATAGAATCCGCAACTGTTTTCGTTCCTCGAAACTGTGGTGTGGCAGGTGGAGGCCGCAATCCTAAGCTTCATTGTTACGGGTGCTTCCCGTCCAAGGGTCTCAGGGGAAGGGGCTCACGGCCTGAGAGCTGATCGCAGAACATCTCCATCATTCAGAGCGGTTGGTCTCTAGCAAGGCCGCTATGCTGTCCTCCATGCCCTGTCCCTTTTTGCAGGCGAAGAGGAAGGACGAACTATCCTGGCCTCTCCCTTTCGTCGTCCAACCCTTGGATGCATGAGAGGAGCCTCGGTCCCCTGTGTCCCCATCAGTACCGCCGCAGCGTGGATGCCGATGCTCGACCTCCTTTTGGAAGGGGTAATCGCCATGGCAACGCAGGGTCCTCCTAGGAGTTCTCCTGCGTCGCCAGCTGCGTTAGGGAAAGACTGCTTCCGAGGGCAATACCAAGTCGGCCCTGACGCCGGGGGTGACAGCCTAAGTGCTTGATAAATAGGCTTTACCAGCACTTGGAAGGGGGGGCGGTTTTTCCGGGTTTTCTCATTTTGAGAATTTCCGGAATTTCCGTCCCCCATCTTTGAGAAGGGGGCCATTTTTCCGGTTTTTCCCGTTTCGGGAATTTCCGGAATTTCAGCCCCCCGAATTCTTGATTTCCAGCGCCTTAGCGGGCGCTTGCCGCCAGGCGGGTATCTTTCGTATCAGCAGTGGGGCTCTCGGCTTCAGACGTCACATCAAGCACATCATCACCAGACAACAGTCCCTGTTCTCCCTTAATCGTCTGTGAGCGATGTGAGCCTGTGACTCCTTCGGAGGCCGCGCCCCGCCAGTGGTCTCGCCAGGAACCGACAAGCCCGAGCGACAATGCTCTCGCCAAAGTGTTACTTGCCTGACGAAAGCTCATTCAGTATGAGCCTCAAGGGCTCGCTCATGTGTTTCTGAATGATACGGACGTGTCCCCCGTTTCCGTCATCCTTGAGCCATAGGCGCTCGTCGCCGCCAGGTGCATCCCGCCTGTATCTGTAACCGACGAGCGTATCGTACTGCGCATTCAGAAGATTGGCCATGGCCAGGTGGAGAAGATAGATGCCGCCCCTTTTTTCCAAGGGGACGTCGAGCGCCACCCTGATGTATCTTCTGCGGTTGTACTCTCTCCACCTTCTGCCGACGATCCTTCCTGCCTCGGCAAGGCCGTCTCCGTCCTGCTGGATCAGCACCTGGTCGTCTTCCAGGCAGAAGACACATTTCAGCTCTCTCAGCTTCTCGAGGAGTTCCTCGAAGACGCCGTCCTCGGCAAAGACAATGAATTCATGTTTTTGGTCTTCCCTTATGTGGTGTGGGATGTTCGTATACACGGGATAGAGCATTTCGTGCAGATATATATAATTCCCTCTCCGTCCTTCGGGGGCGCTGAGGGAGGTTTGGGTCAGCATGCGATAAGACCAGGCCTTTGAAATGTCCTCCCTTTGAAGACCCTTTATATTTACCGCTATGAGAGGGCAACCCAGGCTCTTGAGCATCATGCACCGGAGATAGTTGAACCCGTGGGACCCTTCGAACTCCACGATGCCGAGGAGGGGGCGAACACCATTGATTTTTGCGCCTAAGAGGGCCACGTCGGGCCGGAACATCCGTCCAAAGGGCGTCACGACCTTGCGCTCCGTCACCACTTTGCCCACTTCGCTCAGGATGTCTCCACCGAGGGGAAAGGCGGAAACCCTTCTGTCGATAAAATGCCACTCTATTTTCCTTCCGCTGTTCAGACGCTCACGCATCAGCTCTTTTGTGGTTTCCCGCGCCAGCTCGTGGACCGTGCCTTCGCCACCCGATTTGGCGCATTCATCCAGGATGCTGGCCAGGCTCCGCCTCCTGCTGCCTTTGGGGTAGTTCCTGAAGTAGGAATTCACGGCATAGCCGTTTCGTTTGGCAGGACTGACCCAGTAGAGCTGTTTATCTGCCTGAAAGAAAGGACCGAGCTTGCGGGCCTCCCAGGCGGAGGTTATCCGTCTGGCGTTTATCTTCACCTTTGTTCCCTTGATGCTGCTAAACCTGAAGGCCTCCTTCATGGGGTGCCCTCCTTTCTTGAGATATTACTGGCGCCGGGTCACCGGTTCGCCCTAGCCGACGGTATGGCGACACGATGTCGCAAGACCGCATTCGGGGCAGAAGAGCCTTCTTGGGTGGCTGTCCAACCCGATAAAGCTTGTTTCAGCCATTCCCCCCTTGCGGAATTCACTGAGCAACGCAAACCAGACCTTTTCAGATGTCTTGTAGACCGGGGATATCGATTGGCTGCACGCAGAGATGAACGAATCTATCCTTGACTTGCGGTTGCACAGGATGAGCAAGGACACGTCCTCTTCGTTCAAAGCCGTTCGCATCCTGTCGACCATCTTGAACATGGGTACGGTCCCAAGGTCGATTTCAAAGAGGAAGGGCCCTGCACGGGTCTTGTCCCGGTAGGAGAAGCTCACGCGCAGGTCCGGGACGTTCTTCCGGGACCGTGTGTCCGCCATCTGTTTGAGGCGGGAGGAATCCAGGAAGTGAAATTCGTACATCCCCTTGATGCGTTCAATTTCCATTGCGTGGAGGACCGCCGTGACTGCCACCTCGTGCTGCATGAAATAGTTTCTGGGCAACCCGGCACGGATGAATTCGATGGGATGGTCCATTGCAGCAAGCTCCCTCACTGATTTCTCCGTCAGTGAGTAAACAGCGAAGGTACCGTGCTTCGTGGGTTCGTTATACCGGTAGCTTGCTACGTACCTGGCTTTCTTCAGGATCGACAGCCTCTTCAGGAGGGCGCTCTCGGTTATCTCGTACCCCGCCTCTTTGAGGAACCGACTGATCATGTCAAGCCTGGCCACGCCGAGGCTCATCACCAGAAACAGGTCCAAATCCCGCTCAGTGAGGAATGCCATGTAAGTGATATTACGGAGCACTTTCCAGAAACGGAGCGGGCAACCCAGGAAGAGGGGGAGTTGCCGCTTTCAAGGACGTGGAATTCCTTGCAATAAAAGAATAATGTGCGTGTCAACCCCGAAAAGTCCCTTACGACCCCCCTGAGGGGATGGCTGAATTCGACTGCACTGATGCAGATGGGTTCCGGAGGGCATGCGAGACGCTTTCGCGCCCCGCCGGAAGGCATCCTTCTTAATAGGATCGACTCGCTGGACCTGCTTTTTGACAGTCGAAAGTAATATCTGAATGGAGACCGGAAAAACCAGGAGGATGCCATGCCGGAGAGAAAGGATGTTTCCACCGGGAAGGGCACATCCATGCTCAAGAAGATGCTGGGCATTCCGGAGGGGCAGAAAGGCCGGCCGCCCCAGGATGAGCCCGCACGGCCCGGGCAGGTGATCGACTTAGAGATCGAAAGAATAGGGGAGAGCCCGCACCAGGTCAGAAGGCTGTTCGACAAGGAGAGCCTGAAATTCCTCTCGCGTTCCCTCCAGGACAACGGACTGCTCCAGCCCATCCTTGTCAGGCGGGTAAGCGGCTCCGAAACGTATGATTACGAGGTCATCGCGGGTGAAAGGAGGCTGAGGGCGGCAAAGCAGGCTAACTGGACCCGCATACCCGCGATAGTCAAAGAAGGCGCCGACAGGGCCAATGTAAAGGTCCTGGCGGCCGTGGAGAACATCCAGAGAGAAGACCTGTGCATCGTGGAAAAAACGATAGCCATAGGAAAGCTCATGGAGGAATTCGACAACACCTTCAAGGTGGCGGCTGCGGTTGGGTTCACCAGAAGGAGCGTCGAGAGGTACGTGAGGATCTTCAACGCCGTCTATCGCATTGAGAGGCTGGCCGAGTTCTTTGAGGAACGCGCCGCAGAAATCGACTTGCAGACGGCCGAGGCCCTGGCAGGGATAGCGGAGAAGCTGGAAAGTCCGATAGATGCGGGTGCGCCGCCCTTCCAGAGATTCCTCGACGACATTGGCGAGCACGGCTTCAAGGTAGCCATCAGAAAGTACAGGGAAAGAGAGACGGGCCCTCGGGAGAGTGTAAGCTGCAGCCTCAAGGAGACCGAAACGCAATACATCCTGACCATAAAGTGCCCGAGGGATTCCGCTGTCTCCCCCGAGGACAGGAGAGCTATCCAGAAAAAATACCGGCTGTTCCTCGAGAAAGTCTCCGAGAAAGAAGACGGCGAGGAGGGCAAGCCTCCAAAGGGCCACCACGTGCATGAAGATGCCGCTCCCGGAGGACTCTTCCAGGAAACGTTTATCGACACGGAAAAAGACGAAGCGGAGAGTAATATGTCCATGAGGGACGAAAGAGAACCTGAGAGTAAGGAAGCTGTCTGATTTCCGAAGATCGGATGCTTCCGCCGGGCAAAGGCCCCATCTCGCCCGATGAATCGGCCGCTGACTTCTCACGTGTCATCGGGTATCACGTGTGGGTGGCCAAGCACAGGGTCGGCCTCCAGTGAAGAGGAACTATTGGAACTCTTAACTGTCCAGGAAATATCAAGGATTCTGAAGGCTAAGCCCAAGACAGTGTATCAGTGGGCAGAATTGGGCCAGATTCCGTGCGTCAAGCTCAATGGATGCCTCAGGTTTGACCTGAAAGACATTCAGGAATGGATTGGAAGCTGTAAAAGACAGGTCGGATCGGGGTATAATCCATTAGCTAAGCTGGAGGCTCGGAAAGGAGGGACAGCAATCAAATGAGCCTCTACAGGAGAAGTGACAGCAGGATCTGGTGGGTGTCTTTCAACGTCAGAGGCGTGAGGAAAAGGATCTCAACGGGCGCCACCAACAGGAAGAAGGCAAAGTTGGTTCAAGCGAAAATACTTGCCGATGTTCAGGAAGACAGATGGTTTGAGAGGGAAAGGGCGAAGTCCATAACCTTTCGCCAGATGGCTGAAAAGTACGTGTCCAGGTACAAGAGACAAAGAGACGAACACACCCTGAAACACCTGCTCCCGTACTTCGGCGATATGACCCTTTCCGAAATCACGGCCGAGGGCGTGGAAGACTATATCCTTGACCGGGATGAGTCGGAGAAGCGCCCGGCGCCGGCGACCATCTATCAGGAATATTCGCTGGGCCGACGCATGTTCAATGTAGCCAGGAAGAGATGGAAGTGGACATCTGCCAACCCCTTTGCGGACGTTGAATTTTCAGAGCTGCTGGAAATTCGAAACAGGCGTGACAGGTGGTTGAAGGGCGATGAGGAAGCCCGGCTCCTGGCCCGGGCCGACTCGCACGACCTGAAAGATGTTATCGTCTTTGCCCTTCAGACCGGCTGCCGACGGGGTGAAATCCTTTCCCTTGACTGGAGGAAGAACATCGACTTCAAGCGCAGCCTTGTCACGGTTCAGGCCTCCAAGCGGGGAATGCTGAAGACCATCCCCATGTCGGACAGCCTTTATCGGATGCTGGTTCGCCGCAGTACCGTTCAGCACATTTCCGGCAGGGTCTTTGCCATGACGGGCCACGGCCTTCGTCACGTCTTTCTAAAGTGCGTGAAGAAGGCCGGTATCGAGGACTTCAGGTTCCACGACCTCCGGCACACCTTTGCCACGAGGCTGGTGCAGAACGGCGTGGACATCTATCGGGTCAAGGAGCTCATGGGGCACATGTCCGTGAAGACGACGGAGAGGTACGCCCATCATTACCCGGAGAGCCTGAGATCCTCGGTCAAGGTCCTCGATTCGTGTCACGATTTGGTCACGGTCGGTTGAACCTTGCCGGAAAAATCCTTTAAAATCAGTCAGCGAGAGTGGCGGAACTGGCAGACGCGCTGGACTTAGGATCCAGTGGGGAAACCCTTGGGGGTTCGAGTCCCCCCTCTCGCACCATGAGCCTTCCCCTCAGCCCCCCGAGGGGCCCCGCCCGTTTTCTTGAACGCTTTATGGATGCGGTGTGTTCCCAGGCCCGGGGTTCACGCACCGGGATAGGTGAGCTTCCCGCCCCGCACTTTGGCGAAACCGGTAAGCTCGTGCCTCTGAGCCTTGCCCTCTCCCATGATGTGCCTCACCTCCACGCCGCGCACCGTGAGGGCGTCGGCCAGGAGCCAGCGGTGGCACCGCCAGGGGACCGCCTCTGCGCACATGACAGCCACGGTCTCCCGGGCGGCCCGCTCCATCAGCTCATCGAGGTGCGCCGCGAACTCCCCGGTGAGCATGTAGTCCGCATAGGCCCGGAAACCCGCGCTTCGCCAGCCGGTGTTGGGGGAGTCCTTCCGGGGCTTGCGGAGCCCGCCCAGCCCCTTCACGTGCTCGTAGGCGATGCCGGCCTCCCGGAGGGTCTTCCTCAGGGCCTCTTCGTTGAACTGGGGGTTATGCCGGGAGCCCGGAAGCGTGCGTACGTCAAGGAGCCGCGTGACCCCGTTCTCCCTGAGCAGGGCCACGAACTCCTCGGCGCTTCGCGTGGAATGCCCGATGGTATAGACCGTGGGGGATTTCCCGGTCCCGGCCATGCGGCCTCCTCGATGTCACTCCGAATACTCGTACTCTATGGAGACGATACGCCCTCGCCAGTACGGCCACCTGCCTTCGGGCGGAAACCATGCCACTTCCCCTTCCAGGGGAATCCGCATGCCGTCCCTTTCCCGGTGGTCGGCGAACCGGCCGCCCCAGGGCGTGGGGACGAACCGCCCGCCGCCCGCGCGATACCGGGCGGGCGTGAAGACTCCCGTGACGTCCCCTTCCTCGCTGAACTCAAACTCCAGGGATACGGTCGTCCCCCCGTCGGCAAGCGTGGCCAGGGCCCGCCGCTCATCTATGCCCTTCCAGCGAACGCCCTGGCTCGGGAGCAGGGCCGTCGGAAACCACACGGCCTCACCCAGGTAGCGCTGAAGGGCCCCCGCGTCGAGCTCGGCCCTGCCCTGCTCGCGGGCGAGGGGAAAGAGCGAGAGCAGCTTTGCGGACATCGAGCCCTCGCCCCCGAGGTAGGCGTCGCGCACGCGTACCGTCACCAGCGGCAGCATCCCGATGCGGGCGTCCCAGACGAACCCCGGCGAGCCGGTGCGGAAATGCTCCGTGGCCTCCAGCCTGCGCCAGCGTTCTTCGGAGGCGCTCATGTTGAACCCGCCCCTTTGCAGAAGCCGCACCCGCCGGACCAGGGGCTGCCCTTCGGTGAGCGCCCGGCGGAAGTAGCGCGCCACCGGCGTGGGAAGCCCCTCGAGCTCGTCCGCCCTGAAAACGCCGCCGGGCCCAGCGGCCTGCTCCCCGAGCCGTCCAACCAGGCGGGCGCTCTCCCTGGACCACGCGGCCGCGCCGGCCCGGACGCTCACCGCGAGGGCCAGGAGGATGACGAAGACAAGGACTATGGAGAAAAGAGCCATATCGGGCAACGGACGCGTTGAATGTTTCACGACCTCCGGTGGCGTTGATGAGATTCTATGCCGGACCGCGGAGGGAGTCAACGGCACGAACATCGTGAGAGAACGACGGGGAAGCCCTTTCCGGCTATTGCTCCAGGCGCTTCCGCAAGAGGTCGTTTACCACCCGGGGGTTGGCCTTTCCCCGGGTGGCTTTCATCACCTGGCCCACGAAGAAACCTGCGAGCTTCGCCTCCCCCGCCCGGAGGCGCTCGAACTCCCCGGGGCTCTTGGCTATGACCTCGTCCAGGGCCGAGGCGATGGCGCTCTCGTCGGTTATCTGCACCAGGCCCTTCTCCTGGACCACCGTCTCGGCGTCCTTGCCGCTTCGGAACATCTCGTCGAAGACAGTCTTGGCTATCTTGTGGCTGATGGTGCCCGCGTCGATGAGCTTGAGCAGCTCCACCAGGCGGAGGGGCTCTAGGGGACAGGCCTCCACGGCGGTGCCCGTCTCGTTCAGGAGCCTCAGGAGCTCGCCCATCACCCAGTTGCTGACCGTCTTGGGCTGCCCCCCCAGGGTCACCGCCTCCTCGAACCACTCGGCCAGCGGCCGCTCGGCGGTCAGCAGGTCCGCGTCGTACTCCGGAAGGCCGTGCTCCCGGACGAACCGCTCCCGCTTTCCGTCGGGAAGCTCCGGCAGGGAGGCGCGTATCTCCTCGAGCCACCGCTCGTCCACTTCGACGGGGACCAGGTCGGGCTCGGGGAAGTAGCGGTAGTCGTGGGCCTCCTCTTTCATGCGCATGGAGACGGTGACGCCCGCCCCGGGGTCCCAGAGGCGCGTCTCCTGCACGACGGGCCGCCCCTGCTCGAGCTCCTCTGTCTGGCGGTTTATCTCGTAGTCTATGGCCCGCTCGACGAACTTGAAGGAGTTCATGTTCTTCAGCTCCACCTTGGTGCCCAGGGCCTCCCGGCCCCTGGGGCGCACCGAGATGTTGGCGTCGCAGCGCAGGGAGCCCTGCTCCATGTTGCCGTCGCACACGCCGATGTAGCGCAGGATGGCGCGGAGCTTCCTCATGTAGGCCGAGGCCTCCCGGCCCGAGCGGATGTCGGGCTCCGAGACGATTTCCATGAGGGGCACCCCCGTGCGGTTGAGGTCCACGAAGCTGTAGGCGCTCTTCTCCTCGTGGATGTTCTTTCCGGCGTCCTCCTCCATGTGGATGCGGGTGAGGCCCACCCGGCGGGTCTCCCCGTCCAGGACCAGGTCCACCCAGCCGCCCTCGGCCAGGGGAAGCTCGTACTGGCTTATCTGGTAGCCCTTGGGCAGGTCGGGGTAGAAGTAGTTCTTGCGGGCGAAGCGCGAGAGGCCGTTTATCCGGCAGTTGGCGGCAAGGCCGGTGCGCATGGCGAACTCCACGGCGCGGCGGTTCAGCACCGGCAGGACGCCGGGCATCCCGGTGCATATCGGGCAGGTCTGGGTGTTGGGCTCGGCCCCGAAGGCCGTGGAGCAGCCGCAGAAAATCTTGCTCTCGGTGAGCATCTGGGCGTGGACCTCGAGCCCTATGACGGCTTCGTACCCGCTCACGGGAGCCTGGGCTTTCTTTTGTGCCAGTCCGTGGCCTGCTCGTAGGCGTGGGCCACCCGGAGGACGGCGGGCTCGTCGAAATGCTTGCCGATTATCTGAAGCCCCACGGGGAGCCCTTCGCCGGTAAACCCGCAGGGGACGGATATGGCCGGCACGCCGGCCATGTTCACGGTGTTGGTGAAGACGTCCGAGAGGTACATCCTCAGGGGGTCTGCCATCTTCTCGCCCCTCCGGAAGGCGGCCTCCGGCGTGGTGGGTGCGGCCAGGACGTCCACCTTCCTGAAGGCCTCCTCGAAGTCGCCCCTCAAGAGCGTGCGCACCTTCTGGGCCTTCCTGTAATAGGCCTCGTAGTAGCCCGAGGACAGCGAGTAGGTGCCCAGCATGACGCGGCGCTTGACCTCGGGGCCGAAGCCCCGGGCCCGGGTGCTCGTGTACATTTCCATGAGGCTCTGCCCCGGGACGGCCGAGCGGAAGCCGTATTTCACCCCGTCGTAGCGGGCCAGGTTGGAGGAGGCCTCCGAGGGGGCGATGATGTAGTAAGCGGCGATGCCGTACTCGGTATGGGGGAGGGAGACCTCCTCGATGCGCGCCCCCAGGGCCTCCAGGGCCTCGATGGCCTTCCGCACCGCGGCCTCCACCTCGCCGTCCATCCCCTCGATGAAGTACTCCTTCGGCACGCCCACCTTGAGGCCCTTTATGTCCCGGCCCACCTCCCGGGTGAAGTCCGGCACCGGCAGGGGGGCGGAGGTGCTGTCGCAGGGGTCGTGTCCGGCGATGACGTTCAGCAGGATGGCGGCGTCCTCGACGGTCTTGGTGAGGGGCCCTATCTGGTCCAGCGAGGAGGCGAAGGCCACCAGGCCGTACCGGGAGACCCTTCCGTAGGTGGGCTTGAGCCCCACCACCCCGCACAGGGCCGCCGGCTGGCGTATGGAGCCCCCGGTGTCCGAGCCCAGGGCGCCGATGCACTCGTCGGCGGCCACAGCCGCGGCGGAGCCCCCGCTTGAGCCCCCGGTGATGCGCGTGCCGTCCCAGGGGTTCAGGGTGGGGAAGAAGGCCGAGTGCTCGCAGGAGGAGCCCATGGCGAACTCATCCATGTTGGTCTTGCCCAGAAGCACGTAGCCCGCGCGGGCGAGCCGCGCGGTCACGGTGCTTTCGTACGGGGGGACGAAGTTCTCCAGCATGCGGGACCCGCAGGTGGTGCGCACCCCCCGGGTGCAGATGTTGTCCTTGACGGCCAGGGGCACCCCAGCCAGGGGGCCCTCCGCGCCGGAGACGGCCATCTCCCGCGCCCGGTCGCTGGTGACGGAGATGTAGGCCCCGATGCGCTCCTCCACGGCGCCTATGCGCACAAGGACCGCCTCCAGAAGCTCGCTGGGGGTGACCTCTCCTTTTTCCAGCAGCCTGCGGGCCTCCGCAAGGGAGAGGTGGGTCAGTTCCACCGAGGCGAACGTCCTCCTTCAAGGGATTGGGAAACGGCACTTATTATCCCACGCCCCCGCCCCGGCTGTCAAAAATCCCGCCCTTTTTCCTGCCTCGCCTCCCGCTGCTCAAATGCTATAATACGTGCCAAGAAAGACGCACCGGGGGGTTGCCAGAATGGCGCTCGACGCCATTGCCGCGAAGGATTTCAGAGACAGGGAGGAGGAGCTTGCCCGCCTCCGGGCGCTGGCCTCGCGGGAGGCCGGAGCGGCCGGGGGGAACGTGCTTCTGGCCGGCCCCCGGGGCGTGGGCAAGAGCGAGCTCTTGAAGCAGGTCCATGGCGCCCTGTTCTGGGAGGACCCCTCCGTTATCCCCTTCTATTACCGCTTCCGGCGGGGCACCCTGAAGGGGGCCTATTTCGCCCGGGACTATTTCTCCCGCTTCCTGAGGCAGCTTCTGGCCGCCCTGAAGAGGGACCCCTCCCTCATCGAGAACATGGGGGTGCCCCTCACGCGCCTCCTCGCCCTTGCGCCGGGGGAGCGTTTTCCGGGGGAGCTGCTGGAGGACTTTCGGGAGCAGGTGGCCGAAGGCGACCTGCCGGGGCAGATACTGGCTGCCCTTTCGGCCCCGCTGAGGACGGCCGAGAGTATGGGAAGGCGGGTGGTGGTGTTGCTGGACGACTTCCATCTGGCAGCGGAGCTTTTCGAGCGGGCTCCGGCGGACACGCCCTGGCTGGTGAGCCTCTTTGAGGGCTCCATGAAGTCTCCCCTTGTCCCGCACGTCCTGGCCGGCTCGACGGGAGGTGCGCTGGAGGCGATATTCACCGACGACTCCATCAGGGGGACGGCCGAGAGGCTCTCGCTTGCCGGCCTGCCCGAGGATACGGCCTTCGCCCTCTTGAAAGACCTTTCGGAAAGCCTGGGGGTGGCGGTGGCCGAGGACGTCCGGGGCGTCCTTGCCCACCTGGGCGGAAACCCCCTTTACATCGGCCACATGGCCCGGGCCCTCTCCCGGGCGCGCTTGAGGGAGGCGGGCCGGGGGGAGTTCTGGGAATGCTACGTGCGCGAGGTGCTGGACGGGGAGACGGCCTTCTACTGGTCCTCCGTGCTCCGGGGCGCCCTCCCGGAGGCCGAGCAGGTGAGGCCGGCCCTGGAGATGCTCATGCAGGCCGCCGAGAGCCCCTTTGAGGTGGGGGACCTCCCGCGCCTGGCCCGGCTACTCCACGCCCCGGAGCAGGTGCTCCGGGAGGCGCTGGCGGCCCTCTTCAAAGCAGGCATGCTCGAAGGGACCTGGAAGGTGCGGTGCATCCCCGACGAGGTGCTCCGGGACTTCCTCCGGGGAAGGTACCGCCGCGAGGTGCAGGGGCAGCGGGCCGAGGCGGTGCGCGAGGGGCTTCTGAAGGAGCGCATGGCCGCGGCGGGCGGGGGGCCGGGCCTCTCTTTCGAGGTGGTCATCCCCATGGTCGCCGACGCGGAGCTCTTCGCGGCCAAGGCCGTGGAGCAGGTGGCCGGGGTGCTCAAGCTCCGCGAGGAGCTGGTCAACCAGCTTCAGCTCGCCCTCATCGAGGCCTGCATAAACGCCATGGAGCACAGCGGCAGTTACGAGAAGAAAATATTCCTTCGCTTCACCGC
The DNA here is from genome assembly GCA_037386965.1 of Nitrospirota bacterium. Lineage (NCBI taxonomy): Bacteria > Pseudomonadati > Nitrospirota > Nitrospirota bacterium. The sequence continues at coordinate 10,868 of JARRLN010000014.1, read as the reverse complement.
CGAGCCGGAGCGCCTGGAGATAGTCATCGAGAGCCCCGGACGGCCCTTCGAGGCCCCGGAGACCGGCGAGGCCGAGGAGGAGGCCGAGGGGCCGCCCACGGGCAGGCGGCGGGGGTGGGGGCTGAAGATAATGCGGAGGGTCATGGACGACATCCGCGTGGAGAGGACAGAGGACAGGACCAGGGTGGTCCTGACCAAGAAAATAACGCCGAAAGAGGTGCGCCAGTGACGGATTTCAGGGTGGAGACAAAGGAATTGGGCGAGGGGGTGGCCGTGCTCTATCCCCACGGCTACCTGAACAACATCGTGGGAGAGAAGCTCGAGGAGCACTGCCTGCGGTACATGGCCGGCGGGGTGCGCACCGTGGTGCTGAATTTCCAGCACATCGATTTCATCAACTCCATCGGTGTTTCCATCCTCCTGGGCATCATGAACACGCTCAGCGAGAAGGGGGTGGGCCTTCTGTTCACGGACATGTCTCCGTTTCACAGCGAGACCTTCGAGATGCTCGGCCTGAGGAAGCACATGCAGGTGTTCAGGAGCGAGGAGGAGGCCATGGCCCACCTGGGCCCGGCCAGCTGATGGAGATACGGCGACTTCTCTACAACATCTCCGCCCTGGCGGACCTGGGAGAGGAGGCGGCCTCCTCCAGCGAGTTCCCCCTGAAGATGCGCTCGGTCCTGCACGTCATCATGGGCACCTTTCTCGTGAACAAGGGCGCCGTCTTCACCGCCGCGGACGAAGAAGGCCGGCTCACGGCCATAGCGGGCAAGGGGCTGGAGGGCCTGAACGGCGACCTCCGGGTGGACCTCGCGGAGAAGAGGATGCGCCTGAACGAGCCCTTCTCGCTTCTGGAGGCATGGCTCTCTCCGGCCTCCCTTACGCTCAGGGCCTCGCTCCTTTCGGCCGGGGCCGAGGTCTTCCTCCCCCTCTGGACCCGGGACAGGTTCATGGGAGCGGTCGCCCTGGGGCGGAAGTTTACCGAGGAGCCCTGGAGCGCCGAGGACTTCGACCTCCTGAAGGCCATCGGCCACCAACTTGCCATCACGCTTCACAACCACGACCTCCTGACCGACCTGGCGGGGAAGGCCGAGGAGAACCGGAGGCTCTACGAGGAGATGCGCCTCATCTACCACGACACCATCCAGGCCTTCGCCGCGGCCATCGACGCCAAGGACGTCTACACCAAGGACCACTCCACCCGGGTGGCCCGATACGTGGTGGCCATCGCCAAGGAGCTGGGATGGAGCGAGCAGGACGTGGAGGGCATCTACATCGCCGGCCTCCTGCACGACGTGGGCAAGATAATCATCAGCGACACGGTGCTGAACAAGCGGACCCCGCTCACCCGGGAGGACATCGTCGAGATAAAGAAGCACCCCCACCTCTCCTACAACATCATCTCCAAGGTGAAGTTCCCCTGGAAAGAGCTGGTCACCATCGTCAGGCACCACCACGAGCGGCCCGACGGCAGGGGCTATCCCGACTCGCTGACCAACGGAAGCCTGAGCGAAGGGGCCAAGATGCTCACCCTGGCCGATTCCTTCGACGCCATGACCACCAGCCGCCCCTACAAGAAGAAGCTCGGCCTGGCCACGGCCCTGGAGGAGATGAAGCGGTGCCTGAACTCGCAGTTCGACCCGCACATCATGGCGGCCTTCTGCCGGGTGCTCGAAAAGGAGATACGAAGCGAGCTCCCCGAGCCGGGCATCCTGCCCCACCTGGACGAGGACTTCGACCCCACGGTCATCACCGACATGCTGGCGGCCATCAGGGAAGAGCTCTCCGACTGAGCGCGCCCCGCCCCCGCCCCTCCCTCCGCGGTATAATGGTGAAAAGAGCGAGGAGGACGATATGCGCGAAAGCAGGCTTCTTTGGGCGGCCATGGGCCTGGCCCTTGTCTTTCTGGGGTGCGCCGGCGCGGAAACGCGCTTGCCGGGGGCCGAGCAAGGAAGGACCCTGGTGAAGGTGGAGCCCTCCAGGATTTACGAGGACTGCTTCAAGGCCGGGCCGGAGAGCGTCATGACATATGCCTTCGACGCCTCCCGTCCCCTGGATTTCAACGTCCACTACCATGAGGGCGGGGAGGCATTCTATCCGGTAAAAGACAAGGGCGTGAAGTCCACGGAAAGGACCTACCGCCCGGAGAAGAAACAGTACTACTGCCTCATGTGGACGAACACCTCGTACCTGCCGGCCCACCTGTCCTACGCCTGCACGGTACGGAAGGCGGAAGCCCCCGCTTCCTCCCGCTAGGGGCGGGGTCCTGTCCATGCGTTTTCGGCGTGACGGCGGACGGCCCTTCGGCATGCGAGGGATGATGGGGCGGCGGGTTTGCGCCATGGCCTTCTCCGTCCTTCTCCTCTGGACGTCCCTGGCCCTGGCAGGCGGGGCCTATAGCGTGGGCGCGGACCGCGAGGTCGTGGGCATGCCCCGGCGGCATGCCCTCGGAAAAGGGGAGTCCCTCTACGAGGTGGCCCGCCTCTACAGAATGGGCTTCAACGAGATAGCAGACGCCAACCCCGGCCTTGACGCCCTCCTGCCCCGCGCGCGGGCCGTCATCGTGCCCTCGGAGTGGGTGCTTCCCCGGGTGAGGCGCGAGGGGGTGGTCGTCAATTTGGCGGAGCTTCGCCTCTATCATTTTCTCTCCGTAGAGGGGCGGACCATGGTGCGGACTTATCCCGTGGGGGTGGGGACCGCGGGTTTCGAGACCCCCCTGGGCAGGTACACGGTCTCGATGAAACTGGTGGAGCCCACCTGGTACGTGCCGCCGGACATCAGGGCGCGGGAGCCCGGACTTCCCCCGAAGGTTCTCCCCGGAGAGGACAACCCCCTGGGAAAGTACGCCCTGAGGCTCTCGGACACCCAGTACTTCATCCACGGGACCAACAAGCCCCTGGGCATCGGGCAGAGGGTAAGCCACGGGTGCATCCGCCTTTATCCGGAGGACATCGCGGAGCTTTTCAGCAGCGTGCAGAAGGGGACCCCGGTGGAGATAATCTACCAGCCGGTGAAGGCCGGCGTGAAGGACGGCGCCGTCTACGTGGAGGTGCACAAAGACTACTTGGGGAGGGAGAAGAACCTGTTACGGAGCGCCCTGCGCCTGCTCCGGGAGAAAGGGCTGGCCCGGAAGGTGGACCGGGTGCTTCTTGCGCGGGCCGTGCGGGAGAAGCGGGGGCTGCCCGTCCTGGTGGGCGCCCTGAATCCGGCCCTCGCGGAAAAGAATACCAACGAGTTATTTTCTACGCGGCATTGAAGCCTGAAACAATGCTTATTTCAAGGCCGGCCGCCGGCACCGCCACAGCGGTCATTTAATGCGCAGAGGAACAAACCCCGCACGCACTTTGTCCCCCATCCCCCCGAGGCAGTCGGATGCAAGGGCAAGCCGCAAGCTCCGGCCCTCTCCGAGCATGCAGCCCGGCTGCGCCAAGGCCGCACCCCACCAACCGCGCCGGCCTGGACCGCCTGCGGCGACCGGCCATGAGGCCGAGCCGCCCGGAAGGCCCGGGCCGGCGACGGGGAGGAATCTTACTTCATCATCTTCAGCTCAAGGGCTTTTTCTGCCTTCCGGGCGGCCTCCTCGGCCCTCCTGGCGGCTTCCTCGGCCCTCATGGCGGCTTCCTTGGAGGCTTTCTCGGACTGGCTCATGGCCTCCTGGGCGAGCTGGCGGACTTCGTCGATCTGTGCCTGGAGCTTCTGGACGTCCTGGTTGTGCATCTTCTCAAGGGCGTTGACTTTCTCCTGCAGGGTCGCCACGTTTCCCTCCAAGGTGTCCAGCCTCGTGTTGACCGCCTGAGGCGCGCACCCCACGGCCAGGGAAAATAAAACCACCAGCAAAACAGCCACCTTCGAAAGCTTCATGCTTCTCCTCCTTCCTCCGTCGGATGAATGAAAATCGAAAGCCGGGATATCTCCCCTTTCCAAATTCTCACAGAATTATACACTTGTCAAACCAATTTTTCACGGCAAATCGACGGCCGGCCGCGGCCGGCCCCAACGGCTCTCCGGATGTGCGTGAAGAAGGGCCGGCGGGGAAGCCCCCGGGGGACTTTCCCGAGACGAAGCAGATGGAGGTCAACCCCCTGATGGTCCTGGACGAAGGCCGGGGCGCACGGGCGTGGACGTCCGCATGAGGATGAAGAAGGCCTGAGGGGGCCGAGGCCCCTCAGGCCTTCCCCTTGAGCATCCGCCCGCCCGGATGTTACAATCGATGCTTCCAGTGGGGCTCTCTCGCGCGCAGTTCTGAACCCACCCTGGCGTACGAGGAGGAAAGCGATGGCGAAAGTGAGGCGGGCGCTGCTGAGCGTGTCGGAGAAGTCCGGAGTGGCGGAGCTGGCCCGCGAACTGGAGGCCATGGGCGTGGAGATACTCTCCACCGGCGGGACCGCCAGGGCCTTGAGGGACGCGGGCGTCACGGTGAAGGACGTCTCCGAGCACACGGGCTTCCCCGAGATGATGGAGGGCCGGCTCAAGACCCTTCATCCGAAGATACACGGCGGCCTCCTGGGCAGGCGCGACCGGCCCGAAGACGTGAAGGACATGGAGCGCCACGGCATCGCGCCCATCGACATGGTGGTAGTGAACCTCTACCCCTTCGAGGCCACCGTCTCCCGCCCCGGGGTCGCCCTGGCCGAGGCCATCGAGAACATAGACATCGGGGGGCCGACCATGCTCAGGTCGGCGGCCAAAAACTACGCCGACGTCACCGTGGTGGTGGACCCCGCCGACTATGCCCGAGTGCTCGAGGAGATGCGGGCCACCGGCGGGGAGGTGACCGGGGAGACCCGGTTCCGCCTGGCCCGGAAGGTCTTCGCCCACACGGCCCGCTACGACGCCCTCATCGCGGAGTACCTGGAGGGCGTAGCCGGAGGGGGGGAGGAGGCCTTCCCCGGGAGCCTGACCCTGGCCCTGAGGAGAAAGTCCATCCTCCGCTACGGGGAAAACCCCCACCAGAGGGCCGCGGCCTACGAAAAGCGGGAGCCCGGCGCCCTGAGCCTCTTTGACGCCGATATCCTCCAGGGCAAGGAGATGTCCTTCAACAACTACTGCGACACCCACGCCGCCCTCCTTCTGGCCCTGGAGTTCACCGAGCCCGTCTGCGCCATCATCAAGCACAACAACCCCTGCGGCGTGGCCCTGGGCGAAGGCCCCGCGGACGCCTACGTCAAGGCCGCCCGGACCGACCCGGTGAGCGCCTTCGGCGGGGTGCTGGCCTTCAACGTCCCGGTGGACGAGGATGCGGCCAGGGAGATACTGAAGATGTTCGTCGAAGTGGTCATAGCCCCGGACTTCGCCGCGGGGGCCGTGAAGGCCTTCGGGGCAAAGCCCAACATCAGGCTCCTCCGGCTCCCGGACATGAGAAAACCCCTGGGCGGGTTCGACCTGAAGAGCATCGCCGGGGGAGTGGTCATCCAGGACTGGGACACCAGGGAGGTGGACGTGGCCAGCCTTCGGGCCGTCACCAGAAGGCAGCCCACCGAAGAGGAGCGGGAGGCCCTGGACTTTGCCTGGCGGGTCTCCAAGCACGTCAAGAGCAACGCCATCGTCTACGCCTTTCGCGACCGCACCGTGGGCATCGGCATCGGGCAGACCAGCCGGGTGTACTCGGCCCGGGTGGGCGCCATCAACGCCCTGGAGCCCCTGGACGGCACCGTGGTAGCCTCCGACGGGTTCTTCCCCTTCCGTGACGGCATAGACGGGGTGAAGAAGGTGGGCGTGACTGCGGTCATCCAGCCCGGCGGCTCGGTGAAGGACGCCGAGGTCATCGAGGCCGCCGACCAGCACGACATCGCCATGCTCCTGACCGGGGTGCGGCACTTCAAGCACTGAGGGAGGTCCGGCAATGAAGGTCCTGGTCATCGGCGGGGGCGGCAGGGAGCACGCCATCGTCTGGAAGCTCAGGCACTCGCGGCACGTGGACAAGATATTCGCCACGCCCGGAAACGCCGGCATCGCCGGGGAGGCCGAGTGCATCGACATCCCCGTCAACGACTTCGACGCTCTTCTGGACTTCGTGAAGTACGAGTGGGTGGACCTGACCGTGGTGGGCCCCGAGGAGCCCCTCTCCCGCGGCATCGTGGACGCCTTTGAGAAGGAGGGCCGGAGAATCCTGGGCCCCACGCGGGCCGCCGCCCGCCTGGAATCGTCGAAATCCTTCGCCAAGGACTTCATGCGCCGCTACGGCATCCCCAGCGGCGAGTACAAGACCTTCGCCTCCTACACCCAGGCCGAGGACTACGTGCGCCTCAAGGGCACGCCCATCGTGATAAAGGCCGACGGGCTGGCCGCAGGCAAGGGGGTGGTGGTGGCCGAGACCCACGAGGAGGCCTCCCGGGCCCTCAGGCACATCATGAAGGAGCGGGCCTTCGGGGCGGCCGGGGAGAAGGTGGTGGTGGAAGAGTGCCTCACCGGCGAGGAGGCCTCCTTCATGGCCTTCTCAGACGGCACGACCATCCTGCCCATGGTGAGCAGCCAGGACCACAAGCGGGCCTTCGAGGGCGACAAGGGCCCCAACACCGGCGGCATGGGGGCCTACAGCCCCGCCCCGGTGGTCACCCCGGAGGTGGAGGCCAGGATAATGGAGAAGGTCATGCGCCCCCTGCTGAGGGGGTTTCGGGCCGAGAGGCTCGCCTACAAGGGGGTCATCTACGCCGGCCTCATGATAAAGGACGGGGAGCCCCGGGTGCTGGAGTTCAACTGCCGCTTCGGAGACCCGGAGGCACAGCCCGTCCTCACCCGGATGGAGACGGACCTCGTGGACGTCGCCCTGGCCATCACGGACGGAAGGCTCGGGGAGATGTCCCTCACCTGGAAGCCCGAAGCCTCGGTCTGCGTGGTCCTGGCCTCCGGGGGATATCCGGGCTCCTACCGGAAAGGCGTCCCCATATACGGGCTTGAGGAGGCGCGGGCCACCGGCAACGTCGTGGTCTTTCACGCCGGGACCGCTTACGAAGACGGGCAGGTGGTGACCAGCGGGGGGCGCGTCCTGGGCGTGACGGCGCTGGGGCCGGACATCAGGACGGCCAAGGAGCGGGCCCACGAGGCCATCGGGAAGATTCGCTTCGAGGGGATGCACTACAGGCGGGACATCGGGGACAAGGCCCTGAACCGGGCCGGGGTCTAAGGGGGGACATCCATGAAAGTGCTCATACTCATGGGCTCGGAGAATGACCTCACGGTGATGAAAGAGGCGGCCGGGGTGCTGGAGGAGCTTGGCATCCCGTATGAGATGACCATCGGCTCGGCCCACCGGAGCCCCGCGAGGGTGCGCCGCCTGGCCGCCGAGGCCGAGAAAAGAGGGGCGGGCGTCATCATCGCCGGGGCGGGGATGGCGGCCCACCTGGCCGGGGCGGTGGCCGCCTGCACGGTGCTGCCGGTCATCGGAGTCCCGCTTGAGTCCTCCGCCCTGGGAGGCCTGGACGCCCTTCTGTCCACCGCGCAGATGCCCCCCGGGGTGCCGGTGGCCACGGTGGCGGTGGGCAAGGCCGGGGCGCGCAACGCGGGCTGGCTTGCCGCTCAGATTCTGGCCGTGGAGGACAAGAAACTGGCCGGCGAACTGCGCAGGAGGCGCAGGGCCCTGGCCCAGGACGTGGAGCGCAAGGCGAAGCAGTTGGAAAAAAAGCAATAGCTTTCATTCAGTGACCGCTCCCCTATCATTTCTCCGGCATTTGTGCTTTACTAGAGGATGGGGAATCGCCTTCCTTTCGAAGCGCCCCCTGCCGCGAAAGCCTGCGAAAGGAGTTATTAATGAAAAGAAATTTCCTTCGTGTCACCCTCTGTGTTCTCTTTGCAGCCTTGCTCGCCTCCCCCGCCCTGGGAGAGGAGAAGGCCGAGGACGCGAAGAACCAGACCGCCAAGAACGGAGACACCGTCTCCGTGGAATACACGGTAACCGTGGAGGGAGAGGTCGTCGACAGCTCCAAGGAGCGCGGCCCCCTGACCTTCTCCCTCGGCAACAACGAGATGCTGCCGGGTTTCGAGGAGGCCGTCCTGGGCATGAAAGTGGGCGAGGAGAAGACCTTCACCCTCGCGCCGGAGGATGCTTACGGTCCCGTGAACCCCGAGGCCAGGGTGGAGGTGCCCCGGGAGAACCTGGGAGACCTGGAGCCGGAAGTGGGCATGCGCCTGATGGTGCACACCAAAACGGGGGAGACCCGTCCCGTGACCGTGGCCGAGGTGGGGGAGAACACCGTCACCCTGGACCTCAACCACCCCCTGGCGGGAAAGAGCGTGACCTTCACCGTGAAGCTGGTCAGCATCAAGTAAGGAATCGCCAGAACGAGAGACTGAAAAAGCCTTGCCTTTCGTTTCCGAACTCGGGGAATAGGTGCGGCGCGGAAGGGTTGTCAGCGCGGGGGGCTCGTAGCGCTGCTTCTTGCCCGTGGGATGCTTCGATAAGGCCCGGCCCTATGCCCCTTTCCTGGCGCGGAAAAGGGCCCCTTCCGTGAATTTCGAGGTGGACATGCCGGTCTTTCCCGTGAACTCCACGTCCTCGAAGCCCACGCTTCGGATGAGGGAGAGAAGGTCCTCCACGAGGACCGCGCCGCCCACTCAATCGGACCAGGCATCGAGGTTTCCGGCGACCTTCCGGGGGAGGTCGCCCCTGAGGACCATGTCGGCGAACTGAAGCCTTCCGCCGGGTTTGAGGACCCGATGGATTTCTCTAAAACTCTTTTCCTTCTGGGGCGAGAGGTTGAGCACGCCGTTTGAGATGACCACGTCGAATGTGGCGTCGGCGTAAGGGATGTCCTCGGCGCTCCCCTGGCGGACCTCGCCGTGGGAGACGTCCCTCTGCTCGAGGTTCGCCCGGGCTTGCTCGACCATCTCCGCGGTGAGGTCCACGCCCGAGACCCCTCCTTCGGGGCCTACCATCCGGGCCGCCACGAAAAGGTCGAACCCAGCGCCGCAGCCCACATCGAGCACCCGCTCGCCGGGATGTATCGGGCCCAGGGTGAAGGGGTTTCCCACGCCGCAGAAGCTCTCCACCATCCCCCCGGGCATTTCGGCCAAGAGAGCCGGGTCGTACCCCAGAGCCCTGGCGCCCTCGCGTCCCGTGGGATACTTGAACTTGCCCTTCGCCGAGCGGGAGACCTCCGCGTACTTCTTCCGTATCGCCGTGCGGATTTGCTCCGGGTCGGGGGGCTTGGACACCCCGAGAATCCTCTTGAGAAGCTTCATCTCGTACCTCCCCTTAAGGCGTGTGGATAATTTATTATACCCCGGTGGGGGAGGAGAGAGGGGAAACCTTTACTCGTCCTTTTAATGATTCACAAATGTTTTTTTCGTAATTCCAGCGACTGCCTCTGTCCAAACATTTATCTATATCCATAAAACGTTTCGCGCGAGGCATAAATAGTGCAATCATCAACACTAAAATAACAGCAACCAACAGAAGTATTTGTTTCTTGCTCACATTTACCTTTCGTTTTGAGCGCTCCTTAACTTCTGTTTCAGTATCTGTTCCTCCCAGGAATATCGGCATAAATGAACCTGCTTCTTCGTAAAGATAAATTCACTTATGTTACCTCATGGGCAGGTTGATGCCAAGAATAGTTATTCATTTTTATCTAAACTGAATTATGTGCAATAAAGATAAAAGTCCAACGATAATGAAACCGGTTCCGGTGATTATAAAGATTATACGAGTGGATTTGATCTTACTGACGTCGAAGCGGAACCCCCATAATGTGTTCTGGTATTCCAAGGCGAAGAGTGCAAGAGGCTTGTTTAAGAAAACTAGTATGCACCCAAATATCATGCCAAAGAGCCCGTAAACTATATTTTCTAATCCAATGCTCATTAATGGCATGTCGCAAGCTCTATGTGCGACTTAGAATCCTGACAAAAAATACCGCTGCATTGCCCGGCCCGTCCGTCATGTTAGAAAGCTCCAGCAAGATACCTATGCAGGCTCATTGCAATTCTATCTCGGACAATTCCAGCCATGCCACTTCATCCGTATCCAAGACTTCCGCTGCACAGGGGCTTCCCTCTTTCCATGAGAATCCGAAAGCCACGCCTTGGTTCTCAATGACTACGAGCCTTCCATAACCTGTAGGTGCAGTGATTTTGTATTCATTATAGTTCTGCTTAATCTCTGCAAGGGTAGAACCGACATGCAATCCGTTTGGCAGGCGGTATTCACGACTATTTGTAAGTATTTTCAAAAGATGTCCACTTTCATCAAATGCCAATAAGAATTTCACACCTCCGGACATGATTGAGCATCCCTGCCGAAACTGAGAAGGCCCGGTTAGAATCATTAAATCATCTGAACACGTGATGATGTTTTGCACGTCTTCCCTTGTCATGTCTGATTTGATTACATTCTTCTTTATCATCGCTGAGCAGGCAATGATAGACAGGCCGGTGCATAAGAGCGCCATGCGTATGGCTATCACTTTCTTCACTCTTAGTTTTATCTTCACTATAATACCCCTAGCACTAAGTATGCCCATTCGAAGGATGAGCCTCAGTGTGTAAAATCACAACTGAGGGATTATATCGGGCGGTACGTTCCCTCCGGCCTTTCGTGATAAAATATCCAGATGCGCGGGTTTCTTGACGGAAAGGAGATGACTGTCCAGCCGGAGTGCCGCCGCTGCTTTCTCAGGCAGACGGAGCGCGCCCTGGACATGGCCGGGGCGGACCCGGGTGTGAGGGAGCAGGTGGCGGGGGACGTCCTCGCCGTGCTCGGCACCGCGGACATGGGGAAGTCCCCCGCCCACGCCACCACGCTCATGCACCGGCGGATACGCCAGAGGCTGGGCAGGGACCCCTTCCGGGAGGTGAAGGCGCGCTCCACCCGGGCGGCCCTGGAGCTTTATCCGCGCCTGAGGGAGACCGTACGGTCAAGCCCCGACCCGCTT
>JARRLN010000013.1 GCA_037386965.1 Nitrospirota bacterium | reverse complement strand
AAACTTAAATCTAATTTTCTTAAAATTTACCTAGAATTAATCTTGATTTAAAAATAGGAACTAGAAATAATCAACCAAAATGATATTTAAAATATTATTATGGTATTTTTATTTTTTTATTTTGAAAAAAGTTTTTTAGGTTAAATCTTTATAACTTTTTGGAAACAATCAAGGCGAATATGCATTTTTTTGAAACTGACCATTTCCGTGAAAGGCTTAGCGATAATCCTTTTGTGGAACTTCTTGCAAAAGACGATAGAATCCCCGGTAAAGATCAATTAGAGAAAGATATAGAATACGCGAGTAGTAACAAGAATTCTTTAGTAAAGAAATTAATGATATGGAGAAATAATATCGTTGCCCATAAGGGAACACATATTGTGCTTGCAAATGACAAACTGCTAAAAGATAACCCTTTAAGTTTTACAGAAATTGATGAGCTCCTTAATAAGAGCCACGAGATAATGAATAGATATTCAGATAAGTTTCGGGCTTCAACTTTTATGAAGGGCTTTCCGGGAGATGATGATTACAATTGGTTGTTGAAATTACTGAGGCTCGGTTTACAAAAATGGAGAGAAGAACGTGGTATGTGAAGGTGTAAATCATCACACGGGGCCTGTCTGTGACTTGCTCCCTCTTCCTCCACGACGGCGGAACTCTCAACAGCTCCTCACCCTTCGACAAGGGCCTTGAATTCTCGAGCATTCTCGAACATGAAGACGTTATTGAACATGACGTAGCCCCCGGTCGGGCTGACGAGGTTTCTCAGCCTTTCCAGGTCTTCTCTGGAGTATCTGTACCTGTAGCCCCCGATGCCGTGGAGCCGGAAGTAGCCGAAAGCTCCCCACACGGCCCGGGATGTGAAGGGGTCAACGGCGTGGACGAGGTCCAGTTCCTCGCAAAGCTCCCGTATCTCCCCTTCCTTCCACCTGCCCCGGGGCTCCCAGGCGAAAAGGAGGCCGTCCCTTGAAACGGAGGAAAAAAACTTCCTCATGTTCCCCTTGTTCTCCGCCCGGGAGGCGAAGCTCGCCGGGCACTGGAAGACGACCACCCTGGCGTTGAGCATCTCGGCCGCCCGTTTTGTCCTTTGCCAGGCCTCGAAGACCTCGGGGGTGGGACGGAAGGAGCCGTAGTTCTTCTCCCTGGATGCGGGTATCTGCTCCCTGAGCTTCCTGTACGTGGGGCTTGAGGGCTGGTGGGTTATGAGCTGCCAGGCCTTCAGGGTAAACACAAAGCCCAGCGGGGCTGAGGCGCGCAGCCTCTGAAGCGTGGACTCCCTCTTCGGAGGCTGGTAGAAGGTCCGCTGAAGCTCGACCACCCCGAGGGCTTCGAAGTACCTCTCTCTGGCCACCGGGAAACCGCAACATCCTACGCGTATGTCCATACCCCCTCGGGCCTCCGGGACTCCCGCCGCTTATCGTCCTGCCCGCGGGCCAGATTAGATTGTATCACCTTCCGGCGGCGGGGCAGAAACCCTGCCGGCGTGGTCCTATCCGCCTCCGCCCTCCGTCTCCTGCACCGGCAGCCGAATAATTGTTAAAATACAAAAGCGGGGAGGGAGAGGTCCCTTCTCGCGAGCGGGGTCCCCCCAGGGGGCCCGCCCGGAGGGGATGCCGGGGAAGACGGGGGATGGGACATGAGATTCAAGATAACCCTCATCGGAGTCCTTCTGCTCATCGTGAGCGTCGTCATCACGCTGAACTTCTTTTTCCACCAGAGTTACGAGTCCGAGATGGCCACCCAGATCAACCGGCAGCAGCTCATCATCGCCAAGACCGTGGCCTCTTCCGTGGGCGACACCCTTGAACACCTGAGGACGGAAGCCGTTTCCCTGGCCGGGCTCCTGGCCCAGAGGGGCTTGGACCCCAAGGGCCTCGATGAGTACACCCGCTTCGCCCTGTCTAAACTCGATAACGAGATAAACGTCCATGTGACCCTCTACGACGGGGACGGCCGCCGGGTTTACTCGACCGGGGATGTGGGTGTGGCAGAGCAGGCGGAAAACAGCTTTGAGCAAGTGAAGGACCTTCCTTCGGGGGAGGTCTACATGGAGGACAATACCGAGGACCAGCGGAAGCTCGTGCTGGTTACGCCCATCTACGGGAAAAACGTGCTTATGGGTGCCGTGCTCGTGGAAGTCAACATAGACGACATCACCGGCAAGTTCCTCACGCCCGTGCAGGCGGGGGAGCGGGGGTACGCCTGGATTATGAACGACCGCGGCACCCTTGTCTACCACCCCACCAAGAGCGACATGGTGGGCAAGAACATCTTCAAGCACGACAACTATTGTTACCAGTGTCACACATCCTTCAACGCCGAGAAGGAAATCCTGAACTCTCCCAACGTGGGCTTCAGCTCCTACATCGCCCCCTACGGCGAAGACAAGCTCATCGCCTTCTCGCGCATCGAGGGCCTGGGGTGGATAGTCTGTGTCTCCATCCCGTACTCCGAAGTCACGGCCAGCATCTCCGACAGCATGGTGCTTCAGTCCATGCTCGTTATCGCCATTTTCGCCTCTACCATCGCGGGAGCGTTCTTCATCGTCCTCATAAACAAAAGAAGGATAAGGGCCGAGGCCAAGGCCACCTATGCCGATAAGGTGAGGGACTACGCCCTGGAGCTTGAGAGCGTCGTGCAGGAGAGGACGAAGGAACTGAGAAGCGAGAAGGAGAAGCTGGATGCCGTCATCGGCTCCATCGAGGCGGGGATGGCTGTCCTGGACGAGGACGGCACGTGCGTGTGGATGAACAAGGTGCTGCGTGGATGGCTCTCGGACGAGCAGTTGAAGAGGGGCACGCTGGAGGACATCTGGCAGAACGCCGGCATCACGGGGGAGATCAGAAACGCCGTGGTCGAGGACCGGTTGATACAGCAGGTCGTCTCCCTGAACACGGAGAAGAAGAAGGGCTTCTTCCAGATGTCCCTGACCCCCCTGCATTCCCCCGACGGACGCATCCAGACCCTCCTGCTCCTTCAGGACATAACGGAGCTGAAGAAGGCCGAAGAGCAGCTCATGCAGTCGGAGAAGCTCACCGCCCTGGCGCGCCTCTCGGCGGGAGTAGCCCACGAAATCGGAAACCCCCTGACCTCCATCTCCTCCTATGTCCAGATTCTGAAGGGCATGGAGTTCGACGAGTTTACCGCGGAGGCCATAGACACCATATACAAGCACATCGGCCGCATAGAGGCCATCGTGAAGAACATGGCCAGCTTCACCAAGACACGCATGGAAGATGTCCGTCACCTGAGCATCAAGGAGCTTCTGGCCTCCACGGTGGAGCTGGTAAAATACGACCGGCGGACGAAGAACATCTCCATTACCGTGGAGGGGCCGGACGACCTTCCGCCGGTGAGGGTGGACGGCAACCAGCTCGTGCAGGTATTCATGAACCTCATCCTCAACGCGGCCGACGCCATGCCCGACGGGGGGCAGCTTGCCGTCGTCGTCGGGACAGACGAGGGCGAGGTGGAAATCGCCTTCCGCGACACCGGGCAGGGCATAGACGAGAAGGATTTCGACAGAATTTTCGACCCCTTCTACACGACCAAGGACAAGGGAACCGGCCTGGGGCTCTCGGTCTGCCAGACCATCGTCAGGAGCTTCGGGGGCGACATATCCTTCGAGAGCGAGGCGGGGAAGGGGTCGACGTTCCGAGTGAGGTTGCCTATAAATGAAAAATAATGCGCACAGGATCCTGATAGTGGACGACGAGCGCGACATCTGCCGCGCGCTGGAATTTCTCCTGAGCAGGGAGGGCTATGAGGTCGAATCCGCCGAGAGCGGAGAGGAGGCCATGGAAAAGGTCCGTAAAAAGGACTTCGAACTGGTGATGACCGACCTCAAGATGGAAGGGATGGACGGCATCGAGCTTCTGGAGAGGGTCAAGGACATTTCGCCGGGCGCCATCGTCATCCTCATGACGGCGTACGCCACCGTGGAGAACGCGGTGGACGCCATGAAGAAGGGGGCCGACGACTACATCACCAAGCCCTTCAACAACGACGAGGTCAAGCACAGGATCAGGAAATCCCTGAACGGCCGGAGGCTGGAGATGGAAAACCAGGTCCTCTGGAGGGAGCGGAGCAACCGCCTTCGGAGCAACAAGTTCCTCGGGGATTCGCCCCAGGTCCGCGAGATATTCGACCTGGTGGAGAAGGTGGTGTCCACGAAGAGCAACATCCTCATCTTCGGCGAAAGCGGTACCGGCAAGGGGCTTCTGGCGGAGATCATCCACCAGAACAGCCCCCGGGGCGGCAAGCCCTTCATGGCCATCAACTGCTCCGCCATCCCCGAAACGCTCCTGGAGAGCGAGCTTTTCGGCTACAGGAAGGGTGCTTTTACCGGCGCTACCGCCGATAAGCCCGGCCTCCTGGAGGCCGCCGACGGGGGGACGGTCTTTCTCGACGAGATAGGGGACATGCCCCTGGCTCTTCAGTCCAAGCTCCTGCACGTGTTGGAGACGGGGGAGGTGCTTCCCCTGGGGGACACCCGCCCCCGGACGGTGGACGTGCGCATCGTCGCGGCAACCCACAAGAACCTGGACGAGGCCATCAAGGGCGGGGAGTTCAGGGAGGACCTGTACTACCGCTTGAACGTGATAGAAGTGACGATACCGCCCCTCAGGGAGAGGAAGGAGGACATCATCCTTGTGGCCAGCACGTTCCTGGAGCGCTTCGCCGAGGAGCATGGAAAGAGGCTCGACGGCATCGATGAGGCCGCGATGCAGACCATCCTGGAGTATCCCTGGTTCGGGAACGTGCGGGAGCTGAGAAACGCCATGGAGCGTGCCGTGGTGCTCTCGACGGGAGAGAAGATTTATGTCGAAGACCTCCCGGAGAAGGTCCGCACCTACCAGGCCGCCCACGCCGCCGGGCTCAAGGACGCCCTGAACTACTACGAGAGGAAGCTCATCCTCGAGCGCCTCGCCCACCATGACTGGAACAAGGACGAGACGGCCCGGGAGCTGGGGATAGACCTGGCGACCCTGTACAGAAAGATGAAGAAGCTCGGCATCAACGTCGAGAAAGGAAGCTGAGGCAGGCCGGGAAGAACTTTCCCCCTGATTCGAGGCAAAGGAGGAGGGCCCCAAAAGGGGCCCTCCTCCTTTGGTCCTTCGGACCGCTCCTTCCTCCTCAGGTGGCCTCCCTCATCGGGTGTGGCACCGGTCGCACTTGTCGGAGGCGAAGGCCACCGAGCCGTTGTGGCAGTCGCCGCAGTACTTGCCCCGGGAGATGTCGGCCATGGAGATGGCCGCCGCGTTGAGCTTCATGGGGAAGGACTCGGGGTGGCACTTCCCGCAGTCGAACATGGCCGCGTGCGTCGCGTGGTCGAAGAAGGCCGGCATGGCCGAGGTCTTCATCTGCATGACGCCCATGTTATGGCAGTTGTTACAGGTCTCGCCGATGATGGTATTGCTCTTGTGGGCCTTCATCCCGTGGCACTGGGTGCAGTGAAGCCCCATGGAGCCGTGCGTCTCGTGGGGGAAGGCCTCGTTGAAGGCGGCATAGGGGTGGCAGCCGAAGCAGGGCAGGGCGGCAACGCCCCCCTGGGGCGCGGCGGACTCGGCGGCCGGCTTGGCGTCGGCAACTTTGTGGTTGCTTTCGGCCTCGGGAGCGAGGAAGTTGCATCCTGCCAGAAGGGCCACCACGAAGAGCGCGGCCGTTATGGTGCGGAGTGTCGTCATATCCTCACTCTTCCTTGTTGTCCTTGTACAGCAGTTCATACTCCAGGGGATGCTTGTGCTTCAGTTCCGCCAGGGGTATCCGGCCGGTCAGCCAGACCCAGCTCATCGGGAAGACCTCCGGCTTGAGGTGCTCGTTGTAGAAGTGCCAGAACAGGATGAACACGATGGCCAGGAGCGCTTCGTCGCTGTGCATGATGGCCAGGAGCTGCCATACCCAGCCGCTGATGGCCTGGGGGAAGAAAGTCGACATGAAGATGGGGAAGGCCAGGCAGAATCCCGAAAATCCGATGATGAACATGCCCCAGAAGACCGCCCAATAGTCGAACTTCTGGGCATAGGAGAACTTGGCGAACTGCGGCTTCGTCTTGACGACGCCCAGGAAGTAGAGGAAGTTGTGGACGACGTCCTTGACGTCCTTGGGCAGGGGGATAATCGTGGTTTCCTTCCGGAAGAGCCTGAGCTGCCCCTTGTACTTCCTGTACGCCAGGTACACGAGATGGTACGTGAAATCCGCGATCATGGTGACGCCGGCCACCCTGTGGATGATGCCCGCCGTCTCCGGGCCGCCGAAAAGGCGGATGAGCCAGTGGGAGACGTCCACCTGCGCGTACTTGAGGCCCCAGCCCGTGAAGGAGAGGGTGAGAAACGTGGTGAACATGACGACGTGCTGGATCCTGAAATGTATGTCAAATCTCTGGACTTCGGTCTGTTCGTTTTTCATGCGGTTTCCTCCTCCTCTTCCTCCTTCTTCTTTTTTGCTTCAGCCGGGACCCTGCGGAAGAACGTGTCCCTGATGTCCGCATAGGCCTCCAGGATGACGTGCATTACCGTAAAGGCGATGACGGACATGGTCAGAAGGATAAGGCCCTTCTCCGCGTAATGTGGAATGGGGCCCACTTCCTGGTGCGTGATGGCTGCGACGAACTTCTGGTTGGCCCCTTCATGGCATTTGCCGCAGGTCTTTATCTTGTTGGCGCCGAACACGGGAGAGGTCGGGTCGTCGCTGGCCTTGACGTCATGGTAGCCGTGGCAGTTGATGCAGGTGGGGGCGCCCGTGTGGCCCAAGGCGAGCTTCTTGCCGTGGAAGCTCTCCTCGAAAGTCTTCATGACGTCTCCCTCGATATCGTAGGAGGCGGCGACCCCGCCGTTTCGGTGACAGGTACCGCATGTCTGCACGACATTGGCCCGGTTGACGGGAGACGTGCTCGCGTCCGAAGCCAGCACGTAGTGCGGGCTTCCATGGCAGTCCACGCACAGGGCGCCGTCCGTCTTGCCTTTCTCGACCACATTTTCCCCGTGCACGCTGCCCAGGACCTTCTCATAGATTTCCGGATGGCACTTGGAGCAGGCCGCCATGGCCACGGGGTCGGCCTGTGCCTTGGGCCGCACTTCCTGCGCTATTTTCTGCACCTCGGGGCTTACGTACCCCGAGGGTGCCGCATGAGGGTTGCCGGCGTACTTCTCGTGGCAGTCCGTGCAGGAGAGGAACCCGTGGACGGACCTGTCGAACCGTGCGGGGTCAACCCTGAGGTTCACCTCTCCCTTCTCACCCGTGACGGTGCCGACGCTGGCGTTGTGACAGACGATGCACCCGGAATTCACACCAGCCGCGGCCACTATGGGCAAGAGGAGAAGTGCTGCGCACATCAGAAGAAAGGTATGAGTGGCTTTCATCTACGCATGTCTCCTTTACGCGTTTTTTAGTTTACGGTGGCCGCGGTTTGCGATTCCCGCTGCTTCCTCCGGGGCCACAGGGTCGAGGTGAGCGCGTCCCCCGCCAGGGCCAGGACCATGCCGGCCAGGGAACCCGCCACGATGCTCAGCGCCGCGGTGCAGAAAAGTCCCAGTATGATTCCCGAGGCGATAAGCGCCCGCGTCAGAATCCCCGTCTCGATAGGCCCCCCCGTCAGATGAGACAGCAGGACAACCGTTGCGTAGCTCCCGAAGTACAAGCCCGGAACAATGCCCAGGAGCACGAAAATTATCCCGCCGACTACGGCCCCCACGCGTCTGCCTGCCTTGAGCGTGGAAAACCTGTCCTCCTTCATCCGCATCCCTCCTTTACCTTCTTTATTTTTGGGCAGATTGTAAAGTGCCCTTAACGCTTTTCGCCGGGAAGACCACCCGCCTTGTCATGGGCCCGGGCCCGGGCTGCCTTTACGGACTCCGTCGCCAGGCCGACGAGCCATCCCAGGGCGCCTCCGGCGGCCAGGAAGACCAGACCCGCCACCATCACGCCCGTCAGCATGCCGATGACGATGAGAATCCTCGGCAGAAGCGACGGAACCGCCCCGGCCCCGAAAATCAGATTCGCCATGTTCAGGCCCAGAACCCCACCGAGGAACGCCCCCGGAAGAAGTCCGAAAACAGCAAAGAGAGCCAACCCTACGCCCGCCCCGATGAATCCCATTCTCGTGGCCAGAGACTCTTTCATGGTGTGCCTCCTTTCGCTTGGGTCCGCTCTTGCCATACATGGAGCATCATCCGTGCCAGCACGGAAGTGCGCGAAAGAAAAGAAAGAGGAGCACTATGGCTTTGCATTCGGGCAAATTGTTTTGCAATTGTGCAAGCCGAGGCTGGGAGAGGGGGAGGTCTCAGTAGATGAAGGTGGCCGGGTCTCTGTACTCGTGACACCTGTCGCAGAGTCCCTTGGCCCCTTCCTTGCGGACGACCCAGGTATGGGGCTTATGGCAATCGAGGCAGGTGAGGGAGGTTACGGCCAGGTGTTTGCCGTGCACGCCCGCCCTGACCTCGGGGCCGTGGCACTCTCCGAGGCAGTCCTTGCTCTCGACGGTCAGGATGCGGTGGGGGTGGTGGCAGTCGTAGCATTCCAGCTGGGACATCACCCCGCGGGTGGGGATGTCGTCATGGCAACCATAGCAGCGCTTCGAAGAGGTCATGTGCTCGGCAGCCTCCGTGAAGCTGTGGCAGTTGAGGCAGTGAAGCCCCGCCGTGCCCATGCCGTGGACGAGCTTGTCCACGTGGCATTTCTGGCAGCGGCTGGAATCGACGTTGAAGCGGTGCATCTCTCCCACGTGGCACTGCCGGCAGGAGATGCCCTGCATGAAGACGTGGCGGGCGTGGCCGTAGCTCTCCCGGAAAGTGATGGAGCCCTGGGTGGCGGCGCGGCTGTGGCAGTTCTGGCAGACCTCCCAGGGGGCCTTGCGGCCGTGCTTCTGGTCGATGTCTTTTTTGCCGGCCACGTAGTATGCCACAAGGAGCTTGTTGCCCTCTATCATGCTCATCCTGTGGCACTCCTGGCAGATGAGCGTGTAGTGCTTGCTCTGCTCCCAGGAGCGGTAGCCCTCCTCGGTCATGTGGCAGAGGGAGCAGAAGGCAGGGTCTTCTTCCATGAAGCGGTAGTACTTGTAGGCCGTGACGACACCGAGGACCGAGATGATGGCCACAAGCACGATGATGCTGGTCTTGTGTTTCATGACCCCAGGAAAGAGAGGAAGCGGTAGACGATGAAGGAGAAGACCATGCCCAGGAACGCCCCGAAGGAGCCGAGGAAAAGGAGCACGAGAAGGAAGAGCCCGTAGACGAGGATACTGTCGGGAGAGACGTTCAGGGAGAGCAGCGCCCCGAGGTCGTGGGCTATGGCATCACGCCAGGTGCCCTGAAGGGCATCGGCGTAAATGACATCCATCAGCAGCGCCACCGTAATGGCCAGCAGGGCCCCGGCGACGGCCCCGGCGGTTATGATTTTTTTCCCTCTCTGGCGCGAAAGCTCCATTTGCGGTCACGGGACGGCTTCCCTGCGTCCCGTCCGGCACGGCGCCGGGTGCTTCCTCCCCTCTCCGGCCTGTACGGCCTTCTTATTGTGATGGAAGGCGGGCGGCGTGCAACTCCTTGAGCCACCCGGTCCACTCCGTAAGCCCCTCCCCGGTCTTGCAGGAGACTTCGAAGACCCTGAGCGCAGGGTTCAGGGAAAGGGCGTCTTTCTTTATTTTACCAACATCGGCGTCCACATGGGGCAGGAGGTCCATCTTGTTGATGACCAGGGCCTGGGATTGCTGAAACATGAGGGGGTACTTCAGCGGCTTGTCGTGCCCCTCGCTGAGGCTGAGAATCATGGCCTTGGCGTGCTCACCCACCTGAAACTCGGCCGGGCAGACAAGGTTGCCCACGTTCTCTATGACCAGCATGTCAAGGGCGCCCAGGTCCATGCCCTCCAGGGCCTCGCGTACCATGCTGGCGTCCAGGTGGCAGGCTCCGCCGGTGTTGATCTGTACGACCGGCACTCCCAGGCCGCCTATCTGCTCGGCGTCGTAGGTCCCCTGGATGTCCCCTTCCACCACCCCTATGCGCATCTGCTTGCCCAGACGCTCGATGCTCCGCGCAAGGAGGGTGGTCTTGCCGGCTCCGGGTGCGGACATCAGGTTCACCACGGTGGTGCCGCTCCGGTCGAACACCTCCCTGTTTTCCATGGCCAGACGGTCGTTGGCCTCCAGGATGCGGGAAACCACGTTAATCTTCATCTCATTGCACCTCTATCTGGGTAACGTCCAGCTCCCGGCCCGCGTCCAGGCGGAAGTCCGCGCCTCCGCAGTGCGGGCAGGCGAGAATGAACTGCTCCGTCGTGCTGAACCGCCGGCCGCATTCGGCACAGACGCCCCCGAGGGGTATTTCGGTGATTCTCAGGACGGCGTCGCCCGCCCCGGGGATGTCTCTTTTTACGAGGTCAAAGGCGAAGGCGAGGGCATCGGCCAGGACCCCGGAGGCGCTTCCCACGCGTACATCGATGGACTCTATGGTGCTGTAACCGGCGTCGCGACACTGCTTTTGGGCTATGTCCAGGATACCGAGGGCAAGGGAACACTCATGCATCAGGCCTCTTTCTTCTGCCGTTTCCTTTCCCTGTCGTACGCCTCTTTGCCCGCGTCGACCGCGGAGCTGACCACGCTCTTCTTGTCCTCCAGGTAGTCCTTGCCCTTCTCCACTGCGGCGGACGCCTTCTCCGTGGCATCGTGAGCGTACCGCTCGGCCCTGTCCTCGAACTCGTCGGCGTACTCATGCAGCCTTCTTCTGGCCTCAGGGCCCGAGAGGGGCGAGAGCAAGAGGGTCAACCCGGCCCCCACCAGTCCGCCCAGCAGAAAGGAGAACATGACCGAACCAGCTCCGAACCCGCCTTCCTCTTTCATAAGCTCCTCCTCATCTCCTCAGGATATTTCTGACAAGCACGTCCAGAGCGGTGCGCACCCCCACCTTGATGCCCGCCACCCGGAGGGAGGCCTCGGTGGACAGGTCGCCCATCATCTCCCCCAGTTCCCTCAGATTGCGGGCCACGAGGGTGAGGGAGGAGGAAAACCGCTTCAGGTCGCCGCTGACGGCACCGATGTCGTCCGTAATGGCGCGTATGCTCTTCAGGGTCTCTTCCATCTCCTTGAAGGCCGCATTGACGGAGGTCTCGGTGTTTCGCAGGAACTGCGCCGTCTGAGACACCGTCCTCTTCAGCTCGAAGAGGGTGGCTATCAGGAACCCGACCCCCAGGGCCACCAGGACGGCTATTATCACCAGAATTGTCTCTGTCATGACCTCCACCGAATTATATCACAGTGTTTCCGTGCATTGTATTACTGTGCTCACCTTTTGTAAAGGGCTCGAAAAGGCCTCGCCGCCGGTGCTGCGCGGCGGGGCCGCCCCGGCGGAGGGCCTCCTTTGCAAGCCCCCGAAGCTTGTGATGTATAATCATAATCATGCGTTACGTCATCCTGGGCACGGCCGGCCATATCGACCACGGCAAGAGCTGGCTGGTGCAGGCCCTTACCGGAATAAATCCCGACCGGCTGAAGGAAGAGAAGGAACGGGGCATCACCATCGACCTGGGTTTCGCGGACCTGGAGTACGAGGACCTGGTCATCGGCGTGGTGGACGTGCCGGGGCACGAGCGCCTGGTGAAGAACATGCTGGCAGGGGCCGGGGGCATCGACATCGTCCTCTTGGTCATCGCCGCCGACGAGGGCATCATGCCCCAGAGCCGGGAGCACCTGCACATCTGCAACCTCCTCAGGATAAAGACGGGGCTTGTGGCTATAACCAAGGCCGACCTCGTGGAGCCCGAGTGGCTGGAGCTGGTGGAGGAGGAGGTACGGCAGTTCGTGGCCGGCACCTTCCTGGAGGGGGCCGAGGTCGTGCCCGTCTCGGCCAAGTCGGGGTTCAACCTGGATGTCTTGAAGCAGAAGATTCACGACCTTGCCATGGGCATGGAGCCCAAGCCCACCAAGGGCATTTTCCGCCTGCCCGTGGACAGGGTGTTCACTCTCCGGGGCTTCGGCACCGTGGTGACGGGGACGGCCGTGTCGGGCTCGGTGGGGGTGGAGGAGGTGGTGGAGATCCTCCCGCGGAACCTGAGGACGAAGATACGCGGGCTGCAGAGCCACGGCAAGGCCGTGACGAACATCCATGCCGGCCAGCGGGCGGCCCTGAACCTTCAGGGTGTGGAAAAGGAGGACCTCAGGCGGGGCGATACCCTGGTGGCGCCCGACAGGTTCACGCCCACGTGGGCCATCGATGCCAAGCTCGAGCTCCTCGCTGCGGCCCCCATACTGAAAAGCAGGGACCTCGTGCATTTTCACCTGGGAACGGCCGAGAGCGTGGCCAGGGTCATCCTCTATGACGCCGAGGAGCTCCGCCCGGGAGAAAGCCTGTACTGCCAGTTCCGCCTGAAGGGGATGCCGGTGGTCGCCCAGTCGGGGGACAGGTACATCGTCCGCCGCTTCTCCCCCGTGGAGACCATCGGGGGCGGAGAGGTGCTGGACCCCTCCCCGCATCGGCGGCGGAAGAAGGAGGGCCTTCTGGACCTCGAAGTCTTCGAAAAGGGGGAGCTTGCCGAGAAGATAGCCATGAAGGTCCGGAAGGCCCGGCTCGGGGGCATGGACAGGAAGGCCATCGAGGGGTGGGTCAAGGCGGAGGTCCCCGCCATCGGAGAGGCCCTGAACCGCCTGACGCAGAAGGGTGTGCTCCTCCGGTTCGAGGAGCTTTTCCTTCACCGGGACGGCTTCGCCGCCTTCAAGGACGAGGTGCTCCGGCGCCTCCAGGACTTTCACCGGAGAAACCCCCTCAGGGCCGGCATCCCCAAGGAAGAGCTGAGGGCCCGCCTGAGGGTGCCCTCGCGCGTTTTTTCCCAGCTCCTTCAGGCCGTGCAGGAGGTGGAGCAGAGCAAGGAGATAGTAAGCCTCAAGGGGTTTGCTGCCGCGGCCTCCGAGGAGGAGAAGGCCCGGGTGGTGAAGGTCCTGGATGAGAAGGGATACCAGCCCCCCTCGGTGGAAGAGCTCTCCAAGGAGGTGGGCATGGGCGTGAAGCAGACCTCCGACCTTCTGAAGCTCCTGAGCAGGGAGGGAAGCGCGGTCAGGATCAACGATTCCATGTACCTCGGCAAGAAGGTCTACGACCGGATGCTCCAGGCCCTGAAGGCCCACTTCGGCTCAAAGGGAGAGATGACCGTCTCGGAGTTCCGGGACATCCTGGGGACGTCAAGGAAGTACGCCCTGCCCATCCTGGAATACCTGGACTCGAACAAGATAACCCTGAGGGTCGGGGATGTCCGAAAGCTCCTTCTCAAGTAGGCCCCTGTGGTATGCCCTTGCCCTGTGGCTTGTCCTGTCCCTTTTCTCCCTGGCGGAGGCCGCGGAGGTGCAGGTGCCGGACAGCCTGGCGCCAGTGGGCTCGCCGGTCATGCTCGAGGCCCATACGAAGGGGATGTTCTTTGCCAGGGGGGGCGAGGAGGTGACTTTCTATGTCGACGGAAAGAGGCTGGGGGAGACCCTCTCCGGCGCGGACGGCATTGCCTATATGGAGTTCGTTCCCCGGCGGGCCGGGCTGCACACGGTGAAGACCGCCTCGGGAGAGGCCGAGGGGGCCGGCCTGCTCCTGGTGCTTGAGAGAGGGGCGCGCATCGTCTTGGTCCATGTGGAGGGCGCCCTTTTCAAGGGGCCGCTTACGAAGGAGCCCCGGCGGGGAAGCGTGGAGGCGGTGAAAAAGATATCGGAGGCCTTTCCCGTGCTCTACGTGACGGCCCTGCCCCTGGGACGGGGCGCCCTGAGGGAGTGGCTTCGGGAGAACGGTTTCCCGGAAGCCCCCCTTCTTGACTGGAACGCCGGGGGGCTTCCGGGATGGATCAAGAAGAAGGGCTTTGCCGTACGGGCCGTCATAGGAGACCCCGAGGTGGCCGCCGGGGCCGCGGAGCAGGGGCTTCACGCTTTCAGTTTCGAGCAGGCCGAGGGCGCAAGAAAAGTAAGGAGTTGGAAGGAGGTGGCCGAGGACCCGGCCTTCCGTCCGAAGAAGCAATGAGGGTTATCGAACTATTCTCAAGCATCCAGGGGGAGTCCACGAGCCAGGGGTTCCCCACGACATTCGTCCGGTTTTCGGGCTGTAACCTCCGCTGCTCATACTGCGACACCACCTATGCCTACGAAGGAGGCCGACAGTGCAGCGTGCAGGAGCTTCTCGACGAAGTGCAAAAAAGGGGCCTTCAGCACGTGGCCCTTACCGGCGGGGAGCCCCTCCTTCAGGAGGGGGTGGAGGAGCTCGTCTCGCGCCTGGCCGAAAGGGGGCACGTGGTGCTTGTGGAGACCAACGGCAGTGTGGACATCGGCGGGGTGAGCCGCCCCTCCAAGGTGATTGTTGACCTGAAGACGCCGGGAAGCGGCATGTCCCACCGCATGGACCTCGGGAACCTGGGGCGCCTGAGGCCCCAGGACGAGCTGAAGTTCGTCCTTACGGGGCGGGAGGATTACGCGTGGGCCAGGCAGTTCGTCCGGGAGCGCGGGCTGGAACAGAGCACGGTTCTCTTCTCCCCCGTCTTCGGCGTCTTCGACCCCGGGGAGCTGGCCCGCCTGATGCTTGAGGACCGGCTTCCGGTGCGGCTTCACCTTCAGCTTCATAAGTACGTCTTCGGCCCGGCACGCCGGGGGGTCTGAGGGGGCGGTTTTACGTGCGGCTTTTCAGGTACATGCGGAGCTCGTGCCGGAAGTTGTCGCTGAATGCGGCCTCTTCCCTCCCGGGGGCCGGGGGCCTGTCCACGGCCTCCAGGATATCACCGATTTTCCAGGTGCGGATTTCTTGAATCTCGTCCCGGTTGAAGGTTATCGCTCCGTCGAAGGTGCAGGCGAAGGTGTAGACAAGCTCCGACTCGTAGGGGTTCGCATGGATGTAAGAGTACAGGTACTCCAGCTCGGGACAGTCGGCCCCGAGCTCCTCCCGCATCTCCCTGCGGGCGGCGTCATAGACGTCCTCCCCCGGTTCCACGTGCCCGCCCACCGAGGTGTCCCACTGCCCGGGGGCGACGTCCTTCCGTAGAGAGCGCTTCTGCAAGAGGAGCTCCCCCGTGCGGTTAAAGACCAGCACATGGACCACACGGTGCAAAAGCTCGGGGTTGCCGTGGATTTCCTCCCGCGGTGCGGTCCCGAGGACGTTTCCCTGCTCGTCCACGATTTCAAGGAATTCTTCTCCCTCGTATTCTCCGGGCGTCCTCATGCAGTCATTATATCCCGTCGGACCTTCTCTGCCAAGGCCCTCGTGCGTGATGAAAGGGAGCCGTATGCTTCAGAAGACGAGCCGCAGAGACAAGGACGCATACAAGCGCAAAGTAGCAAGAATGGCCATAGCACACACGTAGAGTTAGTGCCATGCGTCCCTTGCCACACACTATTGTGACACGTCTTACCAGAGAGAAACGTCCAAGGAGCGGGCAGGGGCGTGCAGGCACAATGTATGACGGGATATCGGGCCCTTACAGGGCATGACTTGCATGTGGCACCGTGATTGCTAAGCAGACATACACGCATAAGCTGTGCTGTATTAGCATTTAGTAGAAAAGAAGTTGCTATCGAGCCCTATAATGTGTATAGTACACAAAAGCCCTGCCCGGGTGACGACCGTGAGGAGGCAGCCTATGCCGGACGAATTATACGACCTTCAAAGAGACATTCGCTCGTGGATATCCCGCCGCAAGTTTCAGAACTTCTGCCGGAAGCAGCCGAAGTTCTCCGTCCTTCTGGTGGCCAGGAACCCTCTGCTTGTACACTATTTCGTAAAGCTCCTGGACGAGTGCGCCGAGGACCTCTTTCTGGCCGAGGGCGAGGATGAGGCTCTCTCCCTGGTGCAATCCAACTCCCCGGACGTCGTTATCATCGACGACGTGCTTTCCGAAGCCGTTGCCCTGCCCCTGCTGGACAAGATGCGCCGGACCCATCCGGACACCATGGTCCTCTTCCTCCGCACCCCCGGCCGGAAGGACGACGTCGCCCAGGGCGATAACGTATTCGTCATCGAGAAACCTTTCGAGCTCAGGGAAGCGGTGAACACTCTGAGAAAGGCCCTTCGGCATATGGTCCGGGCGGCAAAGGGGACCGCTTTAACGAAGCACCGGGACGATTCTCTCCGGGACACCGTCAGGCCGCGGTAAGCTTTTCCCTCGCCGTCTCTCCTCAGGGAAAGTTCCCGACCGGTTCATTTCAGCTCACGTACCAATGTCCTAAGGTGCACGGAGTATAAGGTATTTTCAAGGCTTC
Organism: Nitrospirota bacterium; assembly: GCA_037386965.1. Classification (NCBI taxonomy): domain Bacteria; kingdom Pseudomonadati; phylum Nitrospirota; species Nitrospirota bacterium. Next base: position 23,365 of record JARRLN010000013.1, on the reverse strand, counting down.
AATGCGAAGATAAAAACTGACTGGTTAGTACTAACTGGTTAGTATCTCCACGTTGAAAGAGCGGAAAGACCTTCTTTCGTCGTTTGACTCCGGCATTGGTGTCTGAACCCCATCATGCTCCCCGTAGTATAATGACAGCGTTTCCACCGGCCACAGCAATCCCGTCGAGGAGGAGAAATGGCCATCCTAAACCGGAGGGAGGTCGCCAGCTGGTGTCTCTATGATTTCGCCAACTCCACGTACTCGGCCGTCATAGCGGCCGTCGTCTTCCCCGTTTTTTACACGACCCACATCGTGGGAAACGAGCACGGCCTGGGCGACCTGTGGTGGGGGAGGGCCGTCTCTTTGAGCATGGTGACGGTGGCCCTCTCTTCTCCCCTGCTCGGCGGGCTCGCGGACTTCGCGGGCCTGCGCAAAAGGTTTCTCCTGGCCTTTACCGTCCTGTGCATCTCGTGCGTGGCGGCCTTCAGGGTCCTTGAGCCGGGGATGGTGCTTGCCGGGTTTGTCCTCATGGTCTTGGCCAACATAGGGCTGGAAGGGGGGGTAGTCTTTTACAACTCCTTTCTGCCGGCCATCGCCCCCCGCCGGTATCAGGGCAGGGTGTCCTCATGGGGCTTCGGCGTGGGCTATGCGGGCTCCATGATTTCCCTGGTACTGGCCATCCCCCTGGCCGGCCGGGGTCTGTTCGCGGAGGTCTGGCTCATGGTCGCCGGCATGTTCGCCCTTTTCTCCCTGCCCGCTTTTCTCTTCCTCCCCCCCGACGAGAAAAAGGCCTCGCTCACGGGCTCGGCCCTGCGGGGTTTCAGGCATACGGGACGGACCCTGAAAGGAGTCCTCCGCAACAGGGAGGCGGCAAAGTTCCTTGCGGCCTATCTCCTTTACGCCGACGGCGTGAGCACCGTCATCGTGTTCTCCAGCGTATTCGCCGCCACCACCCTGGGTTTCGAGACCGGAGAGCTCATTGGCCTCTACCTCGTTGTGCAGGCCACGGCCCTCGTGGGGGCCTTTGTCATGGCCCGGCCGATGGACTACTGGGGGCCCAAGAAGGTGCTGACGGGGTCCCTCCTCCTCTGGACGGCGGTGTGCGCCCTGGCCTTCTTCGCAGCGGGGAAGGCTTTCTTCATGGGTGTGGCCGCAGTGGCCGGCCTGGGGCTGGGGACGGTGCAGGCCTCATCCCGCGCTTTCTACGCGCAGTTCATCCCCGAGGGCAATCAGTCGGAGTACTTCGGGGTTTACTCCATGGCCGGTAAATCCTCGGCCGTGCTGGGCCCTCTGCTTTTCGGGCACCTGTCGGTGACCATGGGGAGCCAAAGGCCCGCCATCCTGGCCATCGCGCTTTTCTTCCTGGTGGGATTTACCTTGGTACAGTTCATCCGGGGAGGCGGCTCAAACGTCGGCGAGGGTCAAGCCGCTCCCTGACGAATCCGCATGCATCTGCGTGGGGAGGACCGGCGAAGCGGAGGCTAGTCCGAGAAGACGGCGGTATCGAGCCCCTGTGTCCGCTTGATGGAGACCGCCTTCTCCCAGGCGGCGTCCCTGGATGAAAACCCCTGGGCAAGAAGAACATAGTGAATCCCTCCGTCTTCGCGTATGAAGACCTGGATGCCTTTTCCCGAGAGCCGCCTCTGGAGCTTCACGGCGTTGTCCCGGGCCCGGAAGACGCCGAACTGAACGTAATACTGGGCCTTCTTGGGGACAACCCTGGGCCGCGAGGGCTTCTCGGCGGGCGGGGCCGGTGGTGGGGCCGCCTCCTCCTGAGTGACCGGAGGCGCCTCCGCCCTCTCGGGTGCCGGGGCTTGGGTCTCGGCCTCGGGTTGAGTGTTCAGGGCCGGCTCTTCCGCAGGGGGGGCCTGGCTCTCCTCAGGCAAGGCGGTAGGCTCTTCGGCGCTTGGACCCCTGCCCTCCGGCTCGGAGGGCAATACTTTTTCGGCCACGCCCTTGAGCCAATGCAGCCCCGGGAAGCTCACCCCCTGGAAGAGGTCGGGGAAGAAATACAAGGTGGCGCCCGCCGCGCCGGCACCGACGAAAAGGATTATGAAAAAGGCCAGGACAAGGTTTTTTGCCCGCGAGGGCCGCACCCGCGCCGTGCTGTACCGGGCCCGCTTGAGAGGGTCCTCCCATTCGGGCTCGGGCTCGGGCGTTCCGGCCGGCTCCTCTGGAGGAGCCTCCTCCTCGGGAAGCTCTTTGCTGTCGAAGGCTCTCAGAAGCTCGTCGTCATCTTCTGCCTGCTCAGGGCCCGGCGGCGTCTCCTCCATGTCGTCAAGGGTTGACTCGAAGGAGAATTCCGGCAGCTCTTCCTCTTCCCCGGCCTTTTCCGACAGGCCCTCGTCCGGAGTCCCCAGGTCTCCCTGCCCGGAGAGCTCCGGCAGTTCTTCGTCCGATGACTGTGCTTCGGGAGACCCGACCGAGAACTCCTCCTCCGGCTCTTCTTCATCCTGCTGGAGAGGTCCTCCCAGAACGACATCGCCCGGCTCGAGGTTCTCCTGCTCCTCGCTTTCATAGTTCAGCGAGAAGGACTCTTCCGTGAACTCGCCGGACGGCGCGGAGGCCTGCTCCTCTTCGGCCTCCGTCGAGGCGCTCGTGAAGTCCTCGAAGGAAAACTCCGCGGGGCCGCCGGAGGCCGGCTCTTCCCGTGCGGGCTCTCCGGGGACCGTTTGTTCGGTGATGTCCTCCGGCGTCTCATCGAAGTCCTCCAGGGAGAACTCCGCCGGGGCTCCCTCCGGCTCCGCCTTTCCCGGGCCGGGGGACTCCTCTTCCAGGTCGGTCATATCCCCCATCGCATCCATGGCTCCGGCCCCCTCGGTGCTGAGCGTATCGACCTCTTCCTCGTCGATACTGTAGACCCCCGGTGCTTCTTCCTCTTCCGGGGCACGAGGCGCCGCCTCGCCGGCGTGCGTGCGCACGCAGGCAAGAAGGCCCTCGGGGTTCAGGGGCTTCTTCAGGAAGTCGACGATGCCGTAGAGCTTTGTATAGATGGGGTCGAACTTGCCTTCCCTCACGGTGAGAAGGACGATGGGGGTGGTCTTCGTGGACTCGCTGCCGTGGATTTGCTTGCAGGCCTCCAGACCGCTGCTGCCCGGCGTGGCGAGGTTCAGCAGGAGGAGGGCGGGCTGCATCTCGCTTGCAAGCTCGACCGCGGTGCTTCCATCGGCCGACGCCAGCACGTGATAACCCAGCCGCTCCAGTGTGTCCTTTATGGTGGAGACGGCTTCCGAGTCCTGCTCGATGACGAGAATGCCCTTGCCCTGCATGGGACTTATATTAACAGATTTTCCTTCTCAATTCGAATACTCCAGAAGCTCCCTCACCGTGACGCCGACGGCCCGCCCCAGGGCTTCCGTGTTGTATCCACCCTCCAGGGCGAAGACGGCGGGAACGTCCTTTCCCACGAGGATGCCGTGGACGATGTTCCTGATGCCCTCCTCGGAGATGCGGACCTGGGCGAGGGGGTCCTGGCGCAGGAGGTCATAGCCCGCGGAGACGAGGATGATGTCGGGGTCGAAGCCCTTGACGGCCGCGGGCAGGATGTCGCGGTAGACCGTGAAGTATTCCTTCTCCCCGGAGCCCGGCGGCATGGGATAGTTGGCGGTCGCGCCCTTTCCCCTTCCTTTGCCCTGCTCGTCCGCGGCACCGGTGCCGGGGTAGTGGGGATACTGGTGCGTGCTGAAGTAGTAGACCGTATCGTCTTCCTCGAAGGCGTGCTGGGTGCCGTTTCCGTGGTGGACGTCGAAATCGACGACGAAGACCTTCCGGTAGCCCAGCTTCTGCGCGTGCCGGGCGCCCACGGCTACGTTGTTGAACAGGCAGAAACCCATGGCCCTGTTCGCCTCGGCGTGATGGCCCGGAGGCCGCACGGCACAGAAGGCGTACCTGATTTCGCCGCGCTTGCACCGCTCTATGGCCTCGAGGACCGCACCCGCCGCATAAAGGGCGGCCTCGAAGCTCCGTTCGGAGATGTAGGTGTCGGGGTCGGCGTATCCACGCCCGTTCTTCATCTTCTCGATGTGGCTCCTGGCGTGGACCATGGCGAGCTCGTCTTCCGTGGCCTTGCGGGGCTTTATATGGACGAGGTGGTCCCAGAGGCCCGACTCCCTCAGAGCCTTGAGAATTGCCCTCAGGCGCTCCTTGTTTTCGGGATGTCCGAAGGGGGTCTCATGTTCGAGGAAAATGTCGTCATAGAGGAAGCCCACGCGGTTCATGCGGGCTCCGATGGGGGGCTCTGGCAGCGGGCGCACTCGAAGGCCAGAAGTATCCGCGTCTCCTTTTCCTTTCTCTCGGGGGGGCAGGGCCCGTACCGAAGCCGCGCAGCCTCTTCCATGGCCTCCTGGCGGGAGGGCAGGGCGTCAAGCTCCTCGGAGATGACGCGGCCCGTGGAGGTCTCCATGAGATTGGCCCGCAGGCCGTCGGTAATCACCGAGTAGGGTATCTGGTCCTCGTCCACGGCCCTGCTGAAGGCAAGGACGTGGCGCTCGCGGGAGACAAGGGCCATGGAGCACTTGATGGCCATGTAGCGCTTTCCCCGGAGCCGGATGATGAAGTCCACCGAGGCGGTGTCCTCCTTCTGGCCGGCACGGACGGTGAAGACCCTGTCCTTTTCGATGTCCTCGGGGAGATAGCCTTTCCTCTGGAGAAGCTCGCTCACGATGCTCCGGGCGTCGGAGGTGGCCAGGGTTTCACGCTCTTCGTGGCTCCGCATCTTGTCCTTGATGAGTTTCTTCCGGTCGGGATGGAGAGACATGCAATATTATAACACCGTCATGGCCGCCGTGCCGGTGGGGCCATGAACTCCGGACCCACGGGCTCGGGGATTGTTTCCGCGATAATGCGGTCTATCTCCGCCATGGTTTCCTCATCGATTCTCCAGTCGGTCACCTCCCGGACGGCGTCCATCTGCTCGGGCCGCCGGCCTCCCCAGAGGGCGATGTCCGAGCCCTGGTCCAGCACCCACCGCACCGCGAAGGGGAGCACCCCCTTGCCGCAGCGCTCCCCGGCCAGGGCCCGGAGCCTCTCGACGGCCTCCAGATATCGGCTGAAACGGGGCTCCTGAAACTTGGGGTCCACCTTGCGGAGGTCGTCCCCGGCGAATTCCCGGTCCCCGGCCATCTTTCCGGAGAGAAGCCCCCGGCAGAGGGCCCCGTAGGTCATGAGGGGGATGCCGTTTTCCCGGCAGTACGGAAGGACATCCGCCTCGATGCCTCTCTCGAAGAGGTTGTAGGGGGGCTGGCAGACATGTATGGGGCAAGTCCGGCGGAAGGCGTCCATCTGTTCGGGAGAGAAATTGCTTACCCCGATTGCCCGGGCCTTTCCGGAATCGAGAAACTCCCTCATGACCCGGCCCGTCTCCTCGAAGGGCTTTGCGGGGTCCGGCCAGTGGACAAAGAGGATGTCGATGTACTCGATGCCGAGTCGTCCGAGGGAGTCTTCCACGTTTCTCCGGAGGAACTCGGCGGAGCAGTTCCGGAAGACCATGCCCTCTTTCCAGTCCAGGCCGGTCTTGGTGGAGACGAAGACCTGGTGGCGGCGGATGTGCCGCCTGAGGGCCCGGCCCACAATCTCCTCGGAGCGGCCGAACCCGTAGACCGGGGCCGTGTCGATGACGTTGATGCCGCGCTCGATGGCCGCCCCGATGGTGCGGATGGACTGTTCCTCCTCGGTGCCGCCCCACATCCACCCGCCGATGGCCCATGTGCCCAGGGCGACCCGGGAAAGCCCGTTGAGAGAGGCGCCGGGTATGCTCGTGTATTCCATGCTCTGCTCCTTTCGGGCGGTCGGCGCCGCCTTTCTCCACGGTAGAGCGAACCCGGGGGGTTGTCAATCCCCGTGCCCACGGGTAATATTCCCTGAGCGGGCATAAAAAGGAGGCGAGCCATGAAGAGCTACCGGAAGGAACTGTGGTTCAACGTGCCCACCCGGAGGGCCTTTATCAACATCACTCCCCAGGTGGAGGAGTGCGTGAGGGAAAGCGGCGTCAGAGAGGGCCTTGTCCTTTGTAACGCCATGCACATCACCGCGTCCGTCTACATAAACGACGACGAGCCAGGACTGTTGAAGGATTATGAGGACTGGCTCCAGTGGCTGGCCCCCCACGAGCCCCTGGAGAAGTACCGCCACAACCGGACGGGCGAGGACAACGGCGACGCCCACCTGAAGCGCCAGGTGATGGGCCGGGAAGTGGTGGTTGCCGTCACCGGGGGCAGGCTGGACCTGGGGCCATGGGAGCAAATCTTCTACGGGGAGTTCGACGGACGCCGGAGGAAGCGGGTCCTGGTAAAGATCATCGGAGGCTAGGCCTCTCCGCCTTCTGGTAGTTGACGGCCTTTTCTTCTCCCGCTATACGGAAGAGGGCGTCCCCTCCAAGAAGCTCCTTGAGCCGGCCGGGCTCCACATGCCGGTAGAAGACGGGGGTGAGGCAGGTGGGGTCCTTCGTCGCCCCAAACAGGTATCTTCCCAGTGAGGGGTCTCTCTGGATGAGCCCGGTCAAGGGAAGGCTCCGGTAGAGGCGCAAGGTGGCGTTGACCACGACCTCGTCGGGGCCGGCTGCATGCAGGAGGTGGAGCGTCCTTTTGAGGTGGTCTTCGTCCTCGCCGGGGAAGCCCGTCAGAAAATCGATGCTTAGCCTCAGGCCTTCGGCCCGGGCCGCCCGCACGACATCCACGACGTCCCTCCAGTAATCGACCGGCCTCTGGAAGCTGTCCACCGAAAGGGTTATCAGGTAGGCTCCGGTTTTTTTCAGGAGAGAAAAGAACCTGCCGCCGTGGTTTCCGGGTTTCATGTACAGCGCCCAGCGAAGCGGCAGCTCCCGCCCAAGGAGCCTTTCGAGGAAGGCGAGGCAGGCCTCCAGGTCCTCGTTGAATTCGGGGTCGCAGAGATGCAGGTGCGTGTTGCCGTGCTCGACGAGGTCCTCCAGCTCCGAGACCACCTGCTCGGGCTTCCGGAGGAACACCGGGGTGCGGGCCTCGATGCAGTAAACGCAGCCCGAGGAGCACCCCTTGTGGGTCTCGAAGCCCCCGATGCCGTCGCGCTCCCTGTAGGCGGCGTAGTCCAAGTAGGCGCAGCGCCGGCGGAAGGCATCCGGCGGCCTCTCGCCCCTGAAGACCTTTCCCGCGCTCTGGAGCCCCCCGTCCCCAAGCAGGACCTTCGGCAGAGACTTCTCCCCCGGGCCAACCACGGCGAGGTCCGCACCGAGGAAGTCCCTCATGCCCTCCGGGTTGGCCGCCAGAGCGGCGCCTCCGATGATGACGGGGGCCGGGCTCAGCTCACGCAGGCGGTCGATGAGGGCCCGGATGTCGGGCAGAAAGAATTCCGTTTCCGGCGTAAGAACGGTGTCGACATTGCGCACCGTGACGCAGAGGGCATCGGGGACGAAATCGGCCACCGTCTTTTCCGCCTCCGAAATGGGGTCGGATGCGAAACAGAGGTCCAGGACGCGTACCTGCAGGCCCTCGCCGGTCAGGGCGTGTGCCAGGTACTCAAGCCCCAGGGGGATGACCGGAGGCGACTGATAGCGATTCGGGTTTATGAGCAGAACCTTCTTTATGCGGGACATGGCCCTTCCAGCTTATCAGATTGAGGAGAGCAATCTCCCAGGGGCTTCGCAGGCTTGAGTCTATGCCGGCTCTCGATGTACATAGTATGCCGATATCAAAAAGTATGCCAGGATGACATGGATATCCCGACGTTCGCCTAAGTGCTTGATAATTCAATGATAGTAGTGGTGCTTCGCACGGGAAGGGGTGCTCCCGGTGTGCCGTTACATCCACAGGAAAATCTCAAGAGCGGAGAACTGTGGGTCTTTTGGCAGGAGAAACAGGGGGTTTTCAAGCTCGAAAGAGGGATATCCCGCAGGAAGAGCGGGAAAACATCAGCCCGTGGGAACTAACGGTTGGGGCTGTCCGGGTCGGCAAGGTTCATGATCCTGTTTTTGATATCCCGTTTGGCCACCTCGATGGCGCGCTGCATGACCCTGATTTTCTCCGTTTTCGAAAGGGCTTTCCAGAGCTCCGGGTCCCTGACGATGCGCAGCGCTTCTTCTTCCGTCAATGCCTGGTTCTCCTCCATTGCACGTTCCCGCGGCAGTTCATTCACCATTTACTTGCAATCACTATGCCAGAAGCGCCCGGTTGGTCCCGAAGGGTGCGAGGAAGGACATGATACGTTGAAAAAAGCCTCACCCTGAAGTATAGTCAAGGGCCTTTATGGGAAACCTCATAAGCTTCGGAGGCATATTCATTCTGCTGGGGGTGGCCTGGCTCCTTTCGGAGCACAGGCGGGCCGTGAGCTGGGCGGTGGTCCTCTGGGGACTTGTGATTCAGGCGCTGGTGGCGGTCTTCATCTTTCTTGTCCCGGTGGGAACAAAGTTCTTCCTTCTTGTAAACTCCCTTGTGGTCAAGGTGCTTGAGAGCGCCACCGCGGGGACGCGGTTTCTCTTCGGAAGGCTGGCGCTTCCGCCCGGGGCGGCGACGGAGGCCGGAGAGAAGTCCCTGGGGTTCATCCTGGCCTTTCAGGCCCTGCCCACCATCGTCTTTTTCTCCAGCCTGGTGGCGGCCCTGTACTACGTCGGCGTGATGAGTTGGCTGGTGCGGCAATTCTCGCGGCTTTTCACCAGGCTCATGGGAGTCAGCGGGGCCGAGTCGCTCTGTGCGGCGAGCAATATCTTCGTGGGCGTGGAGGCGGCCACCACCGTCCGGCCGCACCTGATCGGCATGACCCGCTCGGAGCTCTGCACGTTACTGACGGCCGGCATGGCCACCATCGCCAGCAGCGTCCTGGCCTTTTATGTCTTCATCCTGAGAGGGGAGTTCCCCACCATCGCGGGCCACCTGGTCAGTGCCTCGGTGCTCTCGGCCCCGGCGGCCATCGTGATGTCGAAGCTCCTAGTGCCGGAGACGGGAAGGCCCGAGACGCTGGGCATGGAGGTAAGCCCCCGGTACCAGAGGGAGTCCTCCCTCATGGAGGCCATCATAAACGGGGCGAATGCCGGCGTGCGGCTGGTGGTGGGAATTGCCGCGCTTCTTCTGGCTTTTCTGGGGATTGTGGACCTCCTGGATTCGGCGCTGCGCGGGTTGGGCGGGCTTCTGGGCCTTCGAGAGACGTTTTCCCTGGGCGGGCTCCTGGGGTATCTGTTTTATCCGTTCACCCTGGCTATCGGGGTCCCCCGTGCCGACGTGATGAAGATTGCCCACCTTCTGGGGGAACGGACCGTGGTGACGGAAGTGAAGGCGTACCAGGACCTGGCGGTCCTCATGCGCCAAGGGGCCCTGGAGCCGCGCTCGGCCTTCCTTGCCGCCTATGCCCTCTGCGGCTTTGCCCATGTGGCCTCCCTGGCGATATTCGTGGGAGGGATAGCGGCGCTGGTTCCGGAGCGCACGCGGGACCTTTCCGCCCTGGGGTTCAAGGCCCTCCTGGCCGCCACCCTGGCCTGCCTCATGACCGCGGCCGTCGCCGGCACGTTCTTCCGGGACGCCTCCATCCTCATGGGCGGCTGAAGTGGCCGTCTTCGTTGAGAGATTTTGCGTGAGAGGGCCAGGGGCTGTTATACTACGAGGATTCAGGCTCTAGAACGGAGATTCTGAGGGGAGGCCAATGTCCGTATCGCTCAAGACCGAAAGGCTCCGGCCCGTCGTGGCCGAGCGCGTGGTGCCGTTTTTCGAGGAGCTGCTGGAGAAGGAGGACGGCAACATCCATTCCCTCCATGTGGTGGGCAGCGCCCTCACGGCGGACTTCAACGAGCAGACCTCGGACGTCAATTCCGTGGTTGTCCTCAAGGAGATGGACCTCCGGTTCCTCGAAGTCCTTGCGCCCAGGGGCAAGAAGTACCGGAAGCGCGGCGTGGCGGCCCCCCTCATCATGACCCCGGGGTACATCACCGCCTCCCTGGACGTTTTCCCCGTGGAGTTCTTGAGCTTCCGCCTCATTCACGAGACCGTCTACGGCGAGGATGTCTTTGCCCTGATAGAAGTGGACAACGGCGACCTCCGGCAGCAGTGTGAACGGGAGCTGAAGACGAGGCTCATCGGCTTGAGACAGGGCTATATCTCTTCCCTGGGGGACGTCCGGACCCTGACGGAGACCTACGTCAAGGCCATGAGGTCCTACGCGCCGGTCTTCAGAGGAATCATCCACCTCAAGGGCGAGGCCCCTCCGGAGCGCTATGAGGACATCGTCAGGGAGCTGGCCCGGGTGACCGGGGTGGACTGCGACATATTCATGCGCCTTCTCAGGGGAAGGCACGAGAAGCTCAAGCTCTCCCAGGAGGAGGTAAAGACGGTTTTTGAGACATACTACCGGGCCACTGAGGCGCTCGGAAAGGTCGTGGATGAGATTGCGCTTTAGCCTCCTTGCCGTTTTCTTCCTCTTGCTGCCGGTCCTCTCGCCGCCGGCACTCGCCGATGAGATTCCCGCCACCCCTCCGCGCTATGTCGTGGACCTGGCTGGCATCGTGGAGGACGGGGCGGAGACGAAGCTCGACGGCTATCTGAAGGAGCTCGAGCAGAAGACCACGGCCCAGGTGGTGGTCCTGACCGTGAAGAGCCTCGAGGGCATTCCCATCGAGGACTTTTCCCTGCGTGTGGCCGAGCGCTGGCAACTCGGACAGAAGGACAAGGACAACGGCCTCCTGTTTACCGTGGCTGTGAAGGAGCACAGCTACCGCTTCGAGACGGGCTACGGCCTGGAGGGCATCCTGCCGGACAGCCGCCTCGGGACCATCGGAAGACGGTTCATCGTCCCGGCCTTCCGCAAGGGAGACTATACGGGCGGGATAGCGGGGGCCGTGCTGGCCGTGGCCCAGGCCATCGCCGATGATGCGGGAGTGCAGATTACGGGTATGCCGCGGCTTCCAGCGGGAGGAGGGGCATACGGCAGACAGCACTCTCCGGAAGGCGGCCTTCTGGGGACCCTTTTTCTCCTGGCCCTTGCCCTGGGGGCGGGGTACATGTTCATAAGGCATCCGAGGCTTTTCCTGCTGATGCTTCTTTTCTCCGGCATGGGCGGCTCGCGCAGAGGCTGGGGCGGCTCGGGCGGCTTTGGCGGTGGAGGCGGTTTCGGGGGCTTCGGAGGCGGAGGCGGGGGAGGCTTCGGGGGCGGCGGCGCCTCGGGAGGCTGGTAGAGGCAGCCCCGGAAGGCATCAAGAAAATGCCGTGAAGAAAGCCAGAGGAGGGCCGGGGTTCGGCCCCCTCGTGAAGGAGGTTTCGGGAATGTCCAAGGGAGCAAAGGTGGGGCTCGTTGCGGTGGCCGTCCTGGCCGTCCTGGTCATCGGCTTTGGAGGATGGGCCATCAGCGGCTATAACAATGTCGTGTCCATGGACGAGAACGTCAGCGGAAAGTGGGCGCAGGTGGAAAACCAGCTGAAGAGGCGCTATGACCTCATCCCCAACCTGGTGCAGACCGTCAAGGGCTATGCCTCCCACGAAAAGGAGCTTTTCACGCATATAGCCGACGCGCGCACGAAGTACTTCCAGGCCGGGAACCGCCGGGAGCAGATAGAGGCCTCACAGGGGGTCGAGAGGGCGCTCTCGAGGCTCCTTCTCCTGAGGGAGCAGTACCCCCAGCTTCGGGCCAACGAGAACTTCCTCAAGCTCCAGGACTCCCTGGAGGGAACCGAAAACCGCATCGCCGTGGAGCGGAAGCGCTATAACGACGCGGTCCAGGAGCTGAACACCTATATCCGGACCTTCTATGGCCGGTTCTTCGCCACCCTGGCGGGCGTGCAGAAGGCCGAGTACTACGAGCTTCCGGAGGGGCAAGGGGAGGTGCCCCAGGTGAACTTCCAGTAGAGCCGGCTATCCTTGTCTCTTTTTGAGGGCGGCCGCGACTGGTCGCCGACTGGTCGGCGGCTGGTCCCTCAGCGCCTGGCGGCGGTGACCTCGAGCATTCTGTCCAGGGCCCGCTTGGCGGGGACGCGGATTTCCTCGGGGACGGCGATGACGTTTTCCATGTTCCGAAGGGCGTTCAGGACGCGCTTGAGGGTGGTCTTTTTCATGTTGGGGCAGACCATGTCCTTCCGAAGGGGGTGGAAGAGCTTTTCGGGGTTGTCCTTCCGGAGGCGGTAGAGAAGCCCCACTTCCGTTCCCACGATGAACTCCCGGGCGTCGGAGGCCTTGGCATAGCGGAGCATCCCGGAGGTGCTGGTCACGTGGTCGGCCAGGTCCAGGACCTCGGGACGGCACTCCGGGTGGGCCATGAGAACGGCCCCGGGGTGCTCCTGGCGGGCGTGCAGGACGTCCTTGGCCGTTATCCTGTCATGGACGTGGCAGAAGCCGTCCCACGCCACGACCTGCTTCTTCGTGTTGCGCTGGGCCCACATGGAGAGGTTCTTGTCGGGCACGCAGATGACCTTGTCCCCGGGCAGGGACTCCACCACTTCCACCACGTTGGCCGAGGTGCAGCAGATGTCGCTTTCGGCCTTCACCTCGGCGGTGGTATTGACGTAGGCCACCACGGGGGCCCCGGGGTGCCGGGCCTTCATGTCCCGCAGGGTAAACTCCGGGGGATAGATGAGGGTGGGCTGCTCTTCGTATCCGGGAAAGGTCTTCCAGACCTTGCGGGGGGCGTCGACGCGTATCATGTCGGCCATGGGACAGCAGGCCCCCAGCTCCGGCAGGAGGACCGTCTTTTCGGGGGAGAGGATGGAGGCCGACTCGGCCATGAAGTTCACCCCGCAAAAGACGATGACCTCGCAGTCCAGCGAGGCCGTCTTCCGGGAAAGCTCCAGGGAGTCGCCCGTGAAGTCCGCCATCTGCTGGACCTCGTCGCGTTGGTAGTTGTGGGCGACGATGACTGCCCGCCGTTCGTCCTTGAGCTTGAGTATCTCATCTCTCAAAGCAGCGTCCTGCATGGAGACCTCTACTGTGAATAGGTAAGGTAATAGGTGGAGTCCGTGTAGAGGACCGTGCCGTCTTCGAGCACCACCCGGTAGACCTCCCTGGAGACTTCCTCCGGCTCTGATACCTTCAGGAGCCGGGAGCCCCGATAAATGGAGAAGATTTTCTCTATGTACCGCTGGGTCTCTTCGATGGGAGGGACGGCGCCGTACTTGAGGACCACGCCGGGCCCGGCGTTGTAAGCCGCAAGGGCCAGGGTCAGGTCCCCGTCGAATTTCCTCAACAGGGCCTTCAGGTACCGCACCCCGGCGTCTATGTTCGCCGCCGGGTCCAGGAGATTATACACTCCCATCTGCTCGGCTGTCTTCGGCATGAGCTGCATGAGGCCCAGGGCCCCCTTCCTCGATACCGCCCGCGCGTCAAAGGCCGACTCCGCCTGGATGAGAGCGCTTATGACGTCGGGGTCCATGCCGTACCGTGCGCAGGCCTCCTCGATGAGGTTGCGATAATCGGGCCTGCTCGAGGGCCTCGTAAAAGCCTCTTGAGGCTCTTCGTTCACCACGACCTTCACCGCGTCGGCGGACGTGGGGCTGTCGGTGAAAGTCAGCACGCCGTTATCGTCGACATACACGTACGTGTCGGCCATTGCACAGGGCGCAAGCACCAGAAAAAGCACCAGGGAAAGCCCCAGTCTCTTCATCGCCCATCTTAGCATTCCGCTTGTTAACATGTCAAAGATAAAGAATATTTTCTGTGACCCGTATCCTTGTCTTTTCCCGGAGCCCTTTGATAGAATCAGCGCCATGGAGGACCTCCGGGAAAGGCTCGTCAGGCTCGTCAGGGAGCGCTCCTTTCTCCGGAGCAAGAAGCCCGTCTTCCGGCTTGCCTCGGGAAAGATGAGCAAGGTGTACTTTGACCTGAGGCTCACCACCCTGTGCCCCGAGGGCCAATATCTCATCGGAAACCTCCTCTATCAGAAGCTCGAGGAGGCGGGGCTCAGCCCGCGGGCAGCGGGCGGCCTCACCCTGGGGGCCGACCCCGTGGCATGTGCCCTGGCCTACACGTCCTTCATGAGGGGCAGGCCCATCGAGGCCTTTCTGGTCCGTAAGGAGCCCAAGGACCACGGCAGGGGCAGGCAGATAGAGGGCAACGTGCGGGAAGGCGACCCCGTGGTCATCGTGGATGACGTCCTCACCACCGGCGGGTCCACCATCAAGGCCCTTACCGCCGCCCGGGAGGCGGGCCTTGAGGTGCTGGCCGCCCTGGTGGTCCTGGACCGCCAGGAACAGCGGGGCAGGGAGAACGTGGAGGAACTCTGTCCCCTTTACTCCCTCCTTCGGATGGAGGACTTCGGCGATGCTCTCTGAGGGCGGCCCGCAGTCCGGAGCCCCGGAACTCGGGCCCGACATCGAGAAGGAAAAGCAGAAGAACGTCAAGATAGCCATCGGCATCGCGGCCGCGGGCATCACGGGGGGCATTTTCATTTACGTGGTGCTCTTCGCCCTCATGTTCCTTTTCCCCTTCGCCGTCTTCAGTTTCCTCCCCGACATGGAGTTCCCCCGGGACATGGTCAGCCTGGAGGGCAAGAAGCTTCTCGTCTTCACCGAGAGCGTCAATCCGCCCCGGTCCTGGGAGGAAAAGCCCGTGGAGCGCACGACCATGGAGGCATTCGAGGAAGGAAATTTCACCGAGCCGGTGCAAGTGAAGCCCTTCGACTCGGTGACCGAATGGAAGGGAAGGGCTTATTTTCTCAATAAGGGCGGCTATCGCATCTACGACGGCCGGACCTGGACTGAGCACCGGTCCGCCGCGGTGGGAGACAGCGCGAAGGGGGCGGCCGGCCCCCCGGGGCTCTGGGTCCTGAGCAAACACGACGGGACGCCGGCTCTCACCCTCATCACCGGAAGCGGGTCCAAGGAGGCCTCGCTGCCGGAGGGGATTGGGGGCGCGAGCTTCTGCCGGATGCGTCTGATATGGGGGCAGGATGCCCTTCATCTTTTCTCCCGCCGGGGCCAGGTGCTTACCCACTGGCGCCGTTCGGAGACGGGAGCCTGGCGGGCCATGGGCTCTTTTGATGTTGTAGGCAGGAGCAATGTTTTCCGCTTCGGAGACTGGCTCGTCCTCTTGACAAAGGCCCCCGACGGTGCCATCGCCATGCGCTCCTTTGACGGAGAAGTGTGGTCGGAGCCCCGGGACGTGGGCGTCGGAGGACCCTTTACCATGCAGTTTCTGGCGGCGCAGTACGGGGGGGACATCGCCCTGCTGACCATGGAGCCCTTCAGCGTGGAGCTCCATGTCCTCGGGAAAGGTGGCGCCGTCAAGCGGGAGCGCCTGAGCACCTCCTTCGGCACGGCCATGATGGGGAAAGTCCTGGCGGCCAACGGGGTGTTCTGCGCGGCCATGGTCCTCTTCGTCCTGGGCGTCTCGGCCGTTGTCAACCGCTACAAGCTCAGGCGCTGGCCCGTGGGGGAGGGGCGGACGGTGGAGTTTGCCAGCCTCTTCCGGCGGTTCGTCGCCCATACCCTGGACATGCTCATCACGCTTCTTCCCTTGAGCGCCCTGATCAGCATTTTCATTGTTCGGGGGTTCCCGAAGACGGACCCCATGAGGCTCATGGGCATCATGCTCCTGGGCGGCCTGGCGTACTTTCTGGGAATACTTCTTTACTTCAGCCTCTTTGAGGGACTGTTGGGCAAGACGCCGGGGAAGTGGCTCACGCGGATAGAGGTCAGAAAGGAGGACGGGAGCCCCTGCACCCTGGGACCGGGCTTTCTGCGCAACGTCCTGAGGATTGTGGACGCCATGTTCTACTACATGGTAGGCGCGGTGGCCATAGGGGCCACCCTGAGGTGGCAGCGCCTGGGGGACCTGGCCTCGGGCACCGTTGTGGTCATGAAAAGAGGGCACAAGGGCCAGTGAATAGGGGCACTGGTGCCCCGGGCGCGGCCCGCAGGCCACGGCCTGAGCGACCTGACATCGAAGCGGCTTGCTCAAGGGACGGCTTGATTTGAGGGTGGAGAAGGGACTGGTCACAAAAAGGGCACTGGTGCCCCTCAGCGGATGTCGGACTCCCAGAGCCGGGGGTCCAGGGCGTCCCGGAGGCCCTCGCCCACCAGGTTATAGCTGAGCACCGTCAGCAGGATGGCCACGCCCGGAAAGAGGGAGAGCCACCAGGCGACCTCGATGTTGTTTTTCCCGAGGGTGAGGATGTTCCCCCAACTGGGGTCCGGCGGCTGCACGCCGAGGCCGAGGAAGGACAGGCCGGCCTCCACCAGGATGGCCCCGGCCACCCCGAAGGTGGCCGCCACGAAGACGGGCGAAAGGGCGTTGGGCAGGACGTGCCGGAAGATTATCCGCAGACTCCCGGCTCCCATGGCGTCGGCCGCCACGACGAAGTCCCGCTCCTTCAGGGTCAGAAACTCCGCGCGCACCAGCCGGGCAACGTCCATCCAGCCGGTCACTCCGATGACGGCCATGATGATGTAGATGTTTGGTTCCGGGACCACGGCGATGACCGCGAGGATGAGAAAGAAGGTGGGGAAGGTGAGCATGACGTCCACCAGGCGCATGAGGACGGCGTCCGTCTTCCCGCCGAAGTAGCCCGCCAGGGCGCCCACGAAGATGCCAATGGTCATGGCGATGCCCACCGCCACGAAACCCACGGAGAGAGAGACCCGGCTGCCCCATATCATCCTTGACAGGACGTCCCGCCCCAGGTCGTCCGTCCCCAGCGGATGGGCCGCGCTCGGCGGGGAGAGGACGTTCTCTATGTCGATGGTCTTGGGGTCGTAGGGCGACAGAAGGGGTGCTCCCAGGGCCACCAGGGCCAGCATGGCCACCATGACCGCCCCGGCAACCGAGAGCTTGTTCCGCTTGAACCGGCGCCATATGATACCGGCCAGCCTCATCTTCGCCTCCCGCTCACCCGTATGCGGGGGTCGGCGAGGGCGTAGGAGATGTCGGCTATGAGGTTCCCAAGAAGGGTGAGGATGGCCCCGATGACCAGTATGCCCATCACGGTGGGGTAGTCCCGGGCCCAAGTGGAGTCTATGAAGAGTTTGCCCATCCCCGGAATGGCGAAGATGGTCTCGAAGATGACCGCGCCGCCGATGAGGGAGGGAATCATGAGCCCCAGGATGGTGATGATGGGCATGAGGGCGTTTCGGAAGGCGTGGCGCATGATGACCATCCGCTCGGAAAGGCCCTTGGCCCGGGCCGTGCGGATGTAGTCCTGGCGTATGACCTCGAGCATGCTGGTCCTGCTGTAGCGGCTCATCCCTGCCAGGCCGCCGAAGGCGGTCACCAGGACGGGCAGCACCAGGTGCCTGGCCACGTCGAGCACCTTTTCAAGGCCGCTCATCCCCGAGGTGTCCACGCTCTGAAGGCCCGAGATGGGCAGAATACCCAGGTTCACCCCGAAGAGAATCATGAGCAGAAGCGCCAGCCAGAACGAGGGCGTGGAGTACCCGACGAAGACGAAGACCGTGGATATCTTGTCGAAGAGCGAGTACTGCTTGACCGCCGAGAGCACGCCGATGGGGATGGCCACGACAAAGATGACCAGGATGGAAAGCGCGCTTATCCCCAGAGTGACGCGCGCCCTCTCCAGTATCTTCTCCGTGACGTCCCGGCCGTCGACGAAGGACGTCCCGAAGTCCAGCTTGACCACCCGCTCCAGCCAGTCTATGTACTGGACGTGGAGGGGTTTGTCCAGGCCGTAGAGCTTCCTCAGGTTCTCTATGGCCTGTGCCGAGGATTTGATGGACATCTCCGCCTGAAGCGACGCCGGGTCGCCAGGCGCCAGGTGGATGACCACGAAGGTGATGATGGTGATGCCGAAGAGAAGCGGCACCATCATGAGGAGCCTTTTGGAGATGTAATGGAGCATTCACTATTATCACGGCAAAATCGCCGCGTTTTCAAGCGAATGAAGGCCGGCGCGGCCGAGGTGCGGGAAAAGCGGCTTCTGTTTCTCTTATGAAGGGCGCTACCTCGCCTCGCGGCCCGCACGGTTCACCTTTGCATCCGGGTCCGCTATAATCTGCTCAGAAATTCGGATTCCGTCCAAAAAGGGAGGAGGCAGATGGTCCACCAACTTGCCGGAAAGCCCGCGCCGCCGGAGTTCCTCGCGAACGTTCCCCGGCTGCTCACCGCTTACTATACCAACGTCCCCGACCCGGAGAACCCCGCCGAGAGGGTCTCCTTCGGCACCTCGGGCCACAGGGGGTCCTCACTCAAAAACAGCTTCAACGAGGGGCACATCCTGGCGGTGAGCCAGGCCATTTGCGAGTACAGGAAGCGGCAGGGCACCGATGGGCCCCTCTTCCTCGGCATGGACACCCATGCCCTCTCCGAGCCCGCCCTGGCCACGGCCCTCGAGGTCCTGGCGGCAAACGGCGTTACGGTGATGCTGGACAAGGACATGGGCTACACGCCCACCCCCGTCGTCTCCCATGCCATTTTGAGCCATAACCGGGGGCGGAGCACCGGCCTGGCCGATGGCGTGGTCATCACGCCTTCGCACAACCCGCCCGAGGACGGGGGGTTCAAGTATAACCCTCCCCACGGCGGCCCCGCCGGGACGGAGACCACCAGGGCCATCGAGGAGCGGGCGAACGAGGTCCTCCGGGGCGGCCTGAAAGACGTCAGGCGGATGCTTTTCCAAAAGGCCCTCAAGGCGGAGACGACCCGAAAGTACGACTTTGTTACCCCTTACGTGGAGGACCTGGGAAACATCATCGAGATGGAGGCCATCTCCCGGGCGGGGTTGACCGTGGGGGCCGACCCCCTGGGGGGCTCCGTCGTGGGCTACTGGGACCCCATCGCCGAGCGTTACGGCCTGCGAGTGGAGGTGGTCAACCGGAGGGTGGACCCCGCCTTCGGCTTCATGCCCCTGGACAAGGACGGGAAAATCCGGACGGACTGCTCCTCCCCCTATGCCATGGCCGGGCTTATCGGCCTCAGGGACCGCTTCGACATCGCCTTCGGAAACGACGCCGACTGCGACCGCCACGGCATCGTCACCCGGTCCGGCGGGCTCATGAACCCCAACCATTACCTCTCGGCGGCGGTGTGGTATCTCTTCCGGAACCGCCCCGGATGGAGCCGGGAGGCGGCGGTGGGCAAGACCCTGGTGACAAGCTCCATGATAGACCGGGTGGCCGCCAGCCTGGGCAGAAAGCTCGCCGAGGTGCCGGTGGGCTTCAAGTGGTTCGTGGACGGCCTTCTTGACGGCTCCTACGGCATCGGATGCGAGGAGAGCGCGGGGGCGTCTTTTCTGAGGAAGGACGGCACCGTCTGGACGACGGACAAGGACGGCCTCATCATGGACCTTCTGGCCGCAGAGATAACCGCCGTCACGGGGAAGGACCCTGCGCTCCTTTATGGCGAGTTGGAGGAGCAGTTCGGCAGGGCGCTCTACAAGCGCATCGACTCCCCGGCCACGCCGGAGCAGAAGGCTGTCCTCAAGAAGCTCTCGCCCGAAAACGTCACCACGAAGGAGCTGGCGGGCGAGCCCATCGTAAGCATTCTGACCAGGGCCCCGGCCAACCAGGCCGACATCGGAGGGCTCAAGGTGGCCACCGAGAACGGCTGGTTCGCCGCACGGCCCTCGGGCACGGAGGACGTTTACAAGGTATATGCCGAGAGCTTCAAGGGAGAGGAGCACCTGGAGCAGCTCCAGGACGAAGCCCGCGCGATAGTGAACGCCGCGTTCCGCGAGGCGGGGGTAGGGTAGAGGGTAAGCCTTTGGCGGGCCTTTTGCCGTTTTGGGCGCAGCAAAGGCGCTGTCGGTTGCTCCGGGGTCCCTGGAATGCGAACTCCACAGGGTTGCACGTATCACAAATCGAAACCGTTAAAGATTTCATCCAGAAGTCAAGCCTAAAGAGATTTCGAGAAACGCGAAGGTTGCATTCTGAACTTCGTATATCCTTAACTTCCTGAATTATTGGAATTTTCAAGCATTACTTTTATTTACTTTTTCAAAAATTATCTTTGTCGTGTCAGCTTTCAGCATATCTAAAATTAAAGGTTGACAACCCATTTGACGCATGGTAATAGTTGCACAATGGGAGAGAGTATGGGGGGATAAAGCTCAGTTCATAGGCCTCAAGCATTAGCTCACCCGACAAGTCGAACCTTTCACGAGGAGGTAGCGGAAAGCAAGGGGTCTTAAAAGAATGCTGAGACGCTGTAACCTCATTCTTTTTCATTTAATTAGTCCCAAGGGAAGGCACCTTCATGCCCTGACACTGGGAGGTGTGCTGATGAAGATTCATTGAAATGCATTTGCGGAGAAGCCAAAGAATCTTGATTACCTATCAAAGGAGAGAAAAGCGATGCGAAATATTTTGCTAATAATATTGAGTTCCTTGTGCCTCATCGCCTTATCTACTTATGTTGTGGCTGCGCCGCCTGAGGTGGTTTGTGTTCCGGCTACGGCTCTTAATCCCGCCGTGCCCCACGATACATGGAGTGGAAAGGAGATCAGGCTAAAAGGCACCGCCCATGATCCCGATGGCGATGAGACCCTGGCCACCTATGAGTGGGATTTTGGGGATGGCTCACCAGTCGTGACGGGGACCGTAAGCAACTCTTATGTTATCCAGGCTCGACATACCTACATCGGCAACATCGGGGATATATTCGTTGCCAGGCTGACGGTGACGGATACAAGCGGTGAAACCGGCACTGACGACTATCTGATAGAGATAAGAGACGGTTCAGACCTCAAGGTCAAGGTAAACGTGGCCATTGACGAGGGTTTGTGGCGGCTCCACAAGAATCAGATGCGAGGGACTCTTTCTGACGGCACTTCCTTCGGCTACTGGCCTTACGGCTATTATTCTGATGAAACAAGTTGGACACGAGACAGCGGAACAGACGGTGATATCACCGGGACATGGCACCAAAGCGGCGATGGAGACTCTTTCCACCTGACTTTTAACCCAGATGGTACCTTTAATCTAGTTGGAACCGTTGATTGCGACGGCACGGGAACCTACACTGCCAGTGGAGTATATACCTATGACTCCGGCACAGGCATTCTTACGGTGAATGTCACAAGTTCGGACTTTGTCTGTAACGTTGAGGTTGGAACCGAACAATTTACAGTGTCAGCAATAACATCCACAACCATGACATGGACAGAACAAGTGCAGTGGTCAGTCTCCGCTACGGGGGCCAGTACCCAGGCATTCGAAATCCATGGCACATTGCCGGATGGCGACCCCGGTCAGGACCCTTATGTCGAAACAGTGCAGCGAGGTCTAAACTACCTCTTAAGCCAGATGCACAGTTCTGTGGTATCCCAAGATTCTACTTATTGTCCCTTAGGCAATCCCGATGTAAACGGCAACGGCTTTGGTATTGCTTGCTACACTGATTACTATCACTCAATGTATGAAAGCGGTATAGCCCTGATGGCACTGGCAAGCAGCGGCTGCCCTGAATGTATAGCCCCCACCGGAATCCCGGATGTAGCAGGCAGAAACTATCTCGACATCGCTCAAGACATGGTGGACTACTTCGCATATGCTCAGAGTGACCCCTATACCGGAGTTTTCAGAGGCGGCTGGCGCTACCATGGCAATGATGGAGAATCGGATAACTCAGTCTCACAGTGGCCCGTAATCGGCATGGAGTCGGCTGAGGTAAATTTCGGTCCAGCGGGTCTCGCTGTTCCACAGTTTGTCAAAGACGAGCTGAACCTCTGGATCGACTACATCCAGAATGATTATAGTGGCGGATCGGGCTATATGGGCCCGAATGATTGGGTCAACATTGCAAAAACGGGTGGGCTTCTCTGTGAAATGAAGTTTGTCGGCGACACAATTACATCCGCCCGTGTGCAGGATGCGGTTGATTTCATCTCCACGAACTGGGAGACAGACCCGGAGCATAACAGTTATTATGCCTTTTATTCCGTGATGAAGGGATTCCGTTTGTTAGGCATCCAGAGGATAAATCCGATCAATGACCCTTCAGGGTTCGATTGGTATGGAGACGCTGTCATGGGCTATGCGTTACTAACCGATATCCAGAATCCCGGTGGATCTTGGCCACCTGCTTCTTGGTCATCACATCCGTTAAGTAGCGCCTGGGCTATCCTGACCTTGAAGAAAACGGTTGTTCAGCCAGGCCCTATAGCTGATGCCGGCACTGGTGTGTCCAGTCATCCTCCGGTAATTGAGATTGCTTTTGATGGAACGGGCTCTTACCATCCGGATCCCGCTCGCAGCATAATTCAATACACTTGGGACTTCGGCGATGGATCGGCACCTGCTACAGGTCCGATAGTAACCCATGCCTTCCCCGCTGTTTATAATCCCGATGGCACAATAGACTGGAGCACCACAACTCAGTACTACACGGTGACTCTGACAGTAACCGATGACAATGTTCCGGCTCTTACTGATACTGATACCCTAACAGTACACATCACGCCGCCGCCCTGGCCTCCAGTCGCTGATGCAAATGGGCCTTACACAGCCTATGCATGTCAAACTATAACGCTGGACGGCTCGGGCTCCTACGACCCCAACGGCCAGTTGTATCCTGATCCCAATCACCCCTGGCATGGCGAGCTAATCAGCTGGGAGTGGGATCTTGACAACGACGGATATTATGATGATGCGACTGGCGAGACTTCGTCATGGTCGAGCTGCACCCTTGGTCTTAGCGTTGTGAGCTTGAGGATTACGAATACATTCGGCGATTCGGATGAGCATGATACAGTTATTAATGTTGTGGAGACTATGCCAGTATCAATCGACATCAAGCCCGGCAGCGACCCAAACTGCTTTAACAATGATGGACACGGTGTGATCCCGGTGGCTGTTCTTGGTAGCGCAGATTTTGACGTGAATAACATAGATCCCTCTACTGTGCAGCTTGAGGGACTTGCCGTCAAGGCAGTAGGTAAAGGGAACAAGCTCCTTTCCCACATCGAGGATGTCAATGGCGATGGCTTCGATGATCTCGTCATCCAAATCCAAGATACTGACGGGTCGTTTACCAGCGGAAGCGGAACTGCAGTGCTTACAGGCAACCTATATGATGGCACTGCCATCCAGGGAACAGACTCCATTTGCATCGTGCCATAGATAGCTTCAGGGGCGGGCTGAGAGCCCGCCCCTCTTCTATAATCCTTTTTACAGAGAATTAACACTTTTTATTGATCTGCACAATTCACTATTATAGATGGATGCCACGCTCTCGTGGCAAGCTCCGATTTTGCGGACTCGGAGGGGAGAGCCGCAGTCATTGGAAGGTGACACTTTTGCGATGTACAGGAAGAAGTGCGGGCCTCATTCATTTGTCACTTTGTCCCTTTTCCTTTCTTAAGAATCTTTTTGTATTCCTTCAATACCATTTCATCTTTTTTGGAAGGAGGCGCTTCGTGATATCCTTTGCGTTTCAATGCTCTGCTCAATGTCATAGTCCGCCAGAGGTTATTTAAGTGCTCAGGCCTGCGGGTAATGAATCTTTTATCGTCGACGAGTGCCTTCCAGTGGTTTAACAGCTTGACACATTGCTCCAACTTC
>JARRLN010000012.1 GCA_037386965.1 Nitrospirota bacterium | reverse complement strand
ATGCTCTCCTGGATGTCGCGGTTCGTGGCGGCTATGACGCGCACGTCCACCGCAACGGGCTCCGTGCTGCCCAGGCGCAGGAGCTCCTTTTCCTGCAGGACCCGCAGAAGCTTGACCTGCATGGCCGGGGACATCTCCGTTATCTCATCCAGGAAAAGAGTCCCCCTGGAGGCCGCCTCGATGAGGCCCTTCTTCTGCGCGGTGGCGCCGGTGAAGGCCCCCTTCTCGTGGCCGAAAAGCTCGTTGGAGAGCAGTTCTTCGTTCAAGGCCCCGCAGTTTATGGCGAAAAACGGCCCCTCGGCCCGCTGGCTCATGAAATGGATGTACCGGGCAAAAAGCTCCTTGCCGGTGCCCGACTCCCCGGTGACGAGGACGCTGCACTCCGTGGGGGCTATCTGGCGGGCCGTCTCCAGAAGGCCCTGGATAACCGGGTTCTGGCTGATTATCTTCACCCGGCCCTCGAAGCGCTCGATGTGCTCCCTCAACTGGGCGTTTTCCTTGCGCTGCCGCACCCTCTGCAGGGCGCCCCGCACCACCCTGCACAGGTCGTCGAGCTCGAAGGGCTTGGCGACGAAGTCGTAGGCGCCCTTTTTCATGGTCTCCACGGCCGAGGCGATGGAGGGGTACGCCGTTACCACGACGACCTCCGAGTCCGGGTGCAGCCGCTTGCTCTTCTGAAGCACGTCCACCCCGTCGACCCTCTCCATCCTGAGGTCCGTCAAAACGACGTCGAACTCCTGCTCCTCCAGAAGCTTCAGCGCGTTGGGGCTGCTCAGGGTGCCCGTGACGTCATAGCCCTCCTTCTTCATGACGTGCTCCAGGTTCCTCAGGGCCGTCTTCTCGTCCTCGACGACAAGGATTTTTCCCGTGCGTGCGTTCCGGTTCATTTCGTCTCCGTCTCCTTGGCGGGCGGGATTACGGTAAAGGTGGCCCCATGCCCCGTCCGGCTGTCCACGCCAATGGTTCCTCCGTGCTCCTGCACTATGTCATGGACGATGAAGAGGCCCAAGTCGTATCCATTCTTTTCCTTCTTGCTGCTCTTCATGGAACTACTCTACAGGAATCCATTTCATTTTGCAACAGTTTCATTCTTTCATGCAACGTCCCCTGAAGCCGGTAATTCCGGACAACCGCGTGGGGACGTTGCATTTTGCATCTTTTGGCAGCTCAGGCACATCCGGGTTATCTTCGATTTTTCAAGGTGTTTGCATTTTCCGCCCCCTGGCATAGCTATTGCACTTTGCAATGCATAGGTAATATCCCAGATGAGGTCGGTGATGAGACTGCCCAGGAGACTCGAGAGCGTTTTCGCGGCCGTCGCGTTCGCAGAGGCGGGAGTGCACGAGGAGAGCCGCCGGGGCGCTGCCTCCCGGGCGTAAGGGGCTAATGGACGATTTTCGCAAGAAATTCGAGGACGTGATGTCGGCGGCCTCCTTCGCCGAAGCCGACGACCTGGAGGCCGCCCGCAAGATGGTGCGGGGGGAGAAGAAGGTCTTGCTCGTTCTCACCGGGAAGGAAACGGAGGCCTCCTCTTTCCAGTATGCCCTGAACGTGGCCAAGAGGACCGGGGCCGGCCTCGAGGTCCTGGTCACCTCCGGGGTCGAAGAACTCCGGGAGGCTGTCCGTGGTTACGAGGAAAAGGCCCGGCAGGAGGAGGTGGCCTTCACGGTCGTCAAGAAACTGGGCTGCGCCAAGGAGGCCATCATCGGACACGCCACGAGGCGAAGCGACATATTGTTCGTCGTGGTGGAGTCCACCGCCGCACTGGAGGTGGACTGCATCAAGGAAAACAGAAAGCTCAAAGGGTCTCTGCGCAAGATACCCTGTCCCCTGGTGCTCGTCTCGGAGCCCCAGAACCCCTAAGAAAGGAGGCAAGACACACATGGCGCACGCAAAGAGGAAGCCGTACCTGAAAGCCGCTGTCTTCGGCATCATCTCCATTACGTCATACGCCGTTTTCTTCAGCAACAGGGAAGCCGTGATGGAGTACTTTACCCATGGCGGGGTGCACGCGGCCTTGCCGGTAACCACCGCGTTTTTCTTCTCGTTCATCCACGGGGCCTTTGCAAGCAACGTCCTTGACGTGCTGGGCATAAAGGCCAAGCGCAAGAAATAGGCCCTGCGACAGGGAATAAAGGAGGAATTGAATTCAAATGAAAAAGGTTGCGTCTTTATTGCTGGCCATGCTCGTTGTCCTCGCGCTCTCCGGGGCGGCTTTTGCCGGTGGGGGCGGACCGCCGGAGGGCGTGAAAGTCGGCGTCTTCTCCGCGGTTGACGAGGCCACCGGCACCGCCACCTTTATCCCTTCGGGCAAGGAGATGGGCATCACTCTGGGCCTTGCCGAGGGCGTGGCGGCGGAGGACATCCCCCTGCACAAGAAAGTCATGGTGAGCGTCGACAGACACGGCGAGCGGGAAATCGTCAGGGACGTCGACATCATGTTCATAGGGATGACCCTCAAGAAGATTCTCTCCCTTCTTCTGATAGGGTTTATCGGCGGTCTTCTCAGCGGCTTCATAGGCTCCGGCGGGGCCTTCGTGCTCACCCCCAGCATGATGTCCCTGGGCGCCCCGGGCGCGGTGGCCGTGGCCAGCAACATGTGCCACAAATTTCCCAAGGCCATGGTGGGGGCCTACAAGCGTTTCAAGTACGGACAGGTCGACCTGAAGCTCGGCGTCATCATGGCCTTCTCGGCCATAGCCGGCGTCCAGATAGGCATCAGGGTGCAGAAATTCATCCTCAACACCTGGGGCAACGCCGGCTCCAACCTCTACGTCAGCCTGGTCTTCGTTGCCGTCCTGGTCATCGTGGGGGCATACGTCTTCCTCGACGCCTGGAAGCTCTCCAAGGGCGGGCAGGAGACAAAGACCGCCAAACTGGCGCTGTGGCTTCAGAAGGTGAAAATCCCCCCCATGATCGACTTCAAGACGGCGGGGGTCAGGATGTCCGTCTGGGTGACCGTGCCCATCGGGCTTGCCACCGGCATGCTGGCGGCCACCATCGCCGTGGGCGGGTTCATCGGGGTGCCCGGCATGATCTACGTCGTCGGCGCTTCGGCCATCGTGGCCAGCGCCACGGAGCTCGTGGTGGCCTTCATCATGGGCCTGTGGGGCTCCATCCAGTGGGGCTTGAGCGGGCTCATCGACATACGGCTCACCCTGCTCATCCTGGCCGGCTCCCTCTTCGGCGTGCAACTGGGAGCGCTGGGCACCACCTATGTCAAGGACTACGTGGTCAAGATCGTCATGGGAGCGGTGATGCTCATTGTGGCCGTCAGCCGCGGCGCCGAGGTGCCCGTGTACCTCTCGGACCTCGGCCTGATGTCGGTTGCCCCCGGCACAGCCCATGCGCTTGAAGCCGTCAGCTTCTGGGCCCTGGTGGTCGCCCTGGCCACGGCGGGCCTCATCATAACCGGCGCCATGGCCAAGGGGATGATCCATTCCAGGGCCGAGGAGAGGGCCGTCAAAGAGGCTGCCATCCATGGGTAGGTACCGGCGGGTCCTGGTGGCCTTCGACGGCTCGCGCTCAAGCAGAAACGCCCTCAAACAGGCCATCGTCCTGGCCCGCGCCGAGAAGAGCTGGGTCAAGGTGGCCACGGTCATGCCCTCCTACGAGGGGGACCTCGAGCTGGTCGGCGTCAGCAACATCGGCGACGTCCTTCGAGGCCCGGCCGAGCGGCTCATCGGCGAGGCCCAGGCGCTGGCGGACGCCGAGGAGTACCCCATACTAACCAACGTGCAGCGGGGGGAGCCCTACGAGCGCATCCTCGACGTGGCCAAGGAGGAAAACTGCGACCTCATCGTCATGGGCCGCCGGGGGATGCACAGGATAGAGCGCATGCTCATGGGAAGTGTGACGGCCAGGGTCGTCGCCCACGCTCCCGTGGACGTCCTGGCCATCCCCCGGGACGCCGCCCTCGGCTGGCAGAGAATTCTCGTTGCCACCGACGGGTCCCTCCACAGCCAGGCGGCCCTGGAGCACGCCGTGGACTTCGGCCTCTCCCATGGGAGCGCTCTTACGGTGCTGTCCGCCGCCGTCATGAACGACGAGCTCCATGCCCAGGCCCCCGACCTGGCGGAAAAGCTCATCGAGAAGGCAAGGAGTGCCGCCGAGGCGGCTTCCCGCAAGGCCGGGGAGGCGGGCCTTCGGGCCGAGGCCCTGGTCAAGGAGGGCGACGCCCATCAGTGCATCATCGAGGCGGCCGGCGAGAAGAAGGCCGATGTCATCTTCATGGGCTCCCACGGACGTTCCGGTGTGAAGAAGCTCCTCATGGGCAGCGTCACGGAGAAGGTCATCGGGCTTTCCGGCATCCCCGTGCTGGTGACCAGGCTTTCAGGGCAAGCCTGACCCCTATCACGTGAACGGCCCCTTCTTCTGAAGAAGGGGCCGTTCTTTTTCTCGCCGGCCCCCTCGAGCCCGAATTTTTCCCTTGACAATCTTTTTCGCCCTCGCTATAAATAGGACATAAGTTATCCTGATTGCTGTGGCACCAAAATGAAGGATTTGCACCGAATTTCTTCCGAAAACCGCCGGGATGGCGGGCCGCCCATGCGCCGAGGCCCTTTTGCGGCGAAGACACCCAGGTCCTGATGCTCATCACCAGGGAAGCGGATTACGCCGTGCGATGCGTTCTCTATCTGGCCGGAAACACCGAGCGCTCCTCAAGTGCCGGCGAAATCGCCCGGGCCATGTCCGTGCCGAAGACGTTTCTCGCCAAGATACTGCAGAGGCTCCATCTCGCCCACCTCGTGGCCTCCGTCCGGGGCGCGGGCGGAGGCTACCGCCTTGCCCGGAGACCCGAGGACGTCACGCTCCTTGACGTGGTCTCGGCCATCCAGGGCCCCGTGGCCATCAACCTCTGTGCCGTGGAAGGGGAAAAGTGCGGCCTGAGCAGCACCTGCACGGTGCATCCCGTGTGGACAAGGCTCAGGGGCGAGGTCGAGAACGAGCTGCGCAAGGTGACCATGAAGGATCTGGCATCCTGAAAAAATTTTGCGCCGAAGCAGGACCGTTTTTGTCCTGTTTGTTGACAAGTCGCGGAAATCGGTGAAAAATGGGGGCAGAACCCGCTCAGGGTCAAACCCCCGCTGGAGGTGAGGGTAATGGATGCAGTGAGTTTAAGCAGGCTTCAGTTCGCGCTTACGACCGGCTTTCACTTCATTTTTGTCCCCTTGACCCTGGGGCTCTCCATCCTCGTCGCCTACATGGAGACCCGCTACGTGCGCTCGGGCGACGAGATGTACCTGAGGATGACGAAGTTCTGGGGAAAACTCTTCCTCATCAATTTCGCCCTGGGCATCGTAACCGGCATCACCCTGGAGTTTCAGTTCGGGATGAACTGGGCCGAGTACTCCCGGTACGTCGGCGATATCTTCGGCGCCCCCCTGGCCATCGAGGCCACCGTGGCTTTCTTTCTGGAGTCCACCTTCATAGGCCTCTGGATATTCGGCTGGAACAGGGTCTCCAAGCGGGTCCATGCGCTTTCCATCTGGCTGGTGGCCATCGCGACGAACCTCTCGGCGCTCTGGATTCTGCTTGCAAACGGCTGGATGCAGAAGCCGGTGGGCTATGCCCTGCGGGGCGGCAGGGCGGAGATGGTGGATTTCATGGCCATGGCCACCAACGAGTACGGCTGGCTCAAGTTCGGCCATACCCTGATGGCGGGCTACGTGGTGGCGGCGTTCTTCGTGATGGGTGTCTCGGCGTGGCATCTCCTGAGAAAAAGCAACACTCGCTTCTTCACGGCCTCTTTCAGGACGGCCGCCGCTTTCGGGCTGGCCAGCGCCCTGCTTGTATTCGTCATCGGCGACTTCCACGGCTCAAGCGTCGCCCGCTCACAGCCCACCAAGCTCGCGGCCATGGAATCCGTGTGGAACACGACCAGGGGGGCGCCCTTCAGCCTTATCGTCGTCCCCGACCCGGGCAAGGAACGCAACGCCGTGGAGGCGCTCAAGATACCCAAGCTCGTGAGCTTTCTAGCCTATCGGGACCCCAACGCGAAGGTCCTCGGGCTCAAGGCGTTTCCTCCAGCGGACCGCCCTCCCGTTCTGCCGGTCTTTCTGAGCTTCAGGGGCATGCTCGGGCTGGGGCTGCTGTTCATCGCCCTTACCCTTTTTGCGTTCATCTACTCCCGGCGGGAGGGGCTTGAGTCCAGGCGAACCCTTCTCAGGGTGATGCTCTACGCCTTGCCCCTTCCCTACCTGGCATCAGAGCTGGGCTGGATAGTGGCCGAGATGGGCAGGCAGCCCTGGGTCGTCTACGGGCTTTTGAGGACCTCCGACGGCGTGTCGGCCTCGGTGGCGTCCTCGCAGGTGGCTTTCTCCCTCGCGGGCTTTACTCTGGTATACGGCCTCCTCGGCGCGCTGGACGTCTCTCTGCTGGCCAAGTACGCCCGGAAGGGACCCGAGGGCGGCACCGAGGGCTTCGCCCCACAGACAACTCAGGAGGCATAAGATGGAATTTCAGATCATATGGTTCATCCTCTGGGGCGTTCTCTGGGCCGCGTACTTTGCCCTGGACGGCTACGACTTCGGCGCCGGAATGCTTCAGCGCTTCGTCGCACGAAACGATGCCGAGCGCCGCGTGGTCATCAACAGCATCGGCTCGTTCTGGGACGGAAACGAAGTCTGGCTCGTCACCGCAGGGGGAGCGACCTTCGCGGCATTTCCCACGACCTATGCCCTCATGTTCAGTTACCTGTACTCCGCGCTCTTTCTCATTCTCCTGGCCCTCATCTTCCGGGGCGTCGCCTTCGAGTTCCGGGGCAAGGCCGAAAGCGCAGGCTGGCGCAGGGGATGGGACGCGGCGATATTCCTTGGAAGCTTTCTTCCGGCGCTCCTTTTCGGCGTGGCCTTCGGCAACATCTTTCGGGGCCTGCCCATGGATGCCGAGGGCTACCACGGCACCCTCCTGACTCTCCTGAACCCTTACGGGCTTTTGACGGGTGCCCTTTTCCTCGCCCTTTTCGTCGAGCACGGCGCCCTCTGGCTGTCGGTGAAGACCGCCGGCCCCGTCAGTGAGCGGGCCCAAAAGGTAGCGGCAAAGGGATGGTACGTGCTTCTCGGCGTGGCCGTAGTCTTTCTCGGCGCAACGGCGTTTGCCACCGACCTCTACGCAAACTACCTGGCCGGCCCCGCCTGGTTCGTCGTTCCCCTGGTGGCCGTCCTCTCGCTTCTTGCCATAAAGGTCTTCACATCGATGGGGCGCCATCTGGCCGCCTTCTTCGCCTCCGGTGCGACGATTCTGGCCGTGGTCTTCACCGGGCTTGTGGGCCTTTACCCGAACCTCATCCCTTCAAGCATCGACCCGGCCTACAGCCTTACGGCCTTCAACTCCTCGTCCAGCGGCTATACCCTCAAGGTCATGACGGTGGTGGCTGTCATCTTCGTGCCCATCGTGGTCGCCTATCAGATATGGATGTACAGGATATTCCGTCGGAAGGTGAGCGCCGAGGACGTCTTGAAGGACACGGAGGCATACTGAGGGGCGCGTCCCCATTCCCGGGAGGGCCGTCCCCCTCGGTCCTCCCGGCCCCGTTGAAAAATGAAGCCCGAGGCCGCGGTCCGCTAAACACCCGCATAAGCCCCGGGGGCCCTTTCGAGACAGCCCGCGTAAGGTACGCCGCCTAATGCCCCCCCGGGGGCGCACCCCGTCCGACCGGCGGGCGGCGCATCAGCGGCACGAGAACAAGCGTGCACAGCATCATGACCGATATCAGCAGAAAGGCGTCGTTGAAGGCGAGGGTCGAGGCCTGCTTGACGAGCTCTCCGTACATGACGTGGCCCGCCGCTCCGGGGTCCAGGCCCTTTGCGGCAAGTCCTGCCGCTATCTTGTCGTGTGCAATCCGGTAAGGCACATCAAAGGGACTGAGGTTGTCCCCGAGCCTGCTCTGATGAAGCTGGGTCCTTCGGGCGACCATCGTGGAGGTGAACGCTATGCCGACGCTCCCGCCCATGTTCCTCAGCAGGTTATACAGCGAGGTGGCCTCGCCCATGTTCTCCTTGGGCACCGGCGAGAGCGTGGTCGTGGTAAGCGGGATGAACGTCAGGCCCATCCCCAGCCCCAGGGTCATGCGCGGCCAGACGAAGCTCCAGAAGTCCGTCTGGAGGTTGAACTGGGACATCATGAAGGTGGTATACGAGCAGAGTATTATCCCTGCCGCGAGCACCCGCTTGGGGCTCGTCCTCTGTATGAGCACCCCGGCCAGGGGCATGGCCATGAGCGTGACGACGCCCCCCGGCCCCAGCACCAGCCCCGCGTAGAACGACGTGTAGCCCATCAACGTCTGCAGGAATATCGGCAGGAGCACGATGCTTCCGAACAGGTTGAAGAAGACGAAAAACATGATAAGGTTGCCGCTCAGGAAGGTCCTTCTCTTGAAGAGCCTGAGGTTGATTATGGGGTGCTCCACGTAAAGCTCGTTTATCACCAGGAACGTAATCGCCACGAACGAGACGATGCTCAGGGCCACGATGAGCGAAGAGCCGAACCAGTCTTCGTTCTGCCCCTTGTCCAGCACGTACTGCAGCGAGCCCAGCCCTATGGCCAGCAGCAGAAGCCCCACGTAGTCTATCTTCATCCTCTGCCGCTTCATGTACGGCGGGTCCTTTATGACGATGCCGTTCATGACAATCGAGAGGATGCCGATAGGGATGTTTACATAGAATATCCATCGCCAGCTCCAGTTGTCCGTTATCCAGCCTCCGAGCAAGGGCCCGGCTATGGGGCCGAACATCGCCCCCATCCCGAAAAGCGCCATGGCTGTTCCGTGCTGCTTTTTGGGGAAGGCCTCAAGCAGTATGGACTGGCTTACCGGCACCAGCCCGCCGCCTCCCAGGCCCTGCAAGACGCGGAAGAATATCAGGCTCTGGAGGCTCCAGGCCGACCCGCACATGAAGGAGCCCAGCGTGAATATGCCGATGGAGCCCAGCTGGTAGCGCTTCCGGCCCAAAAGGCGGCTCAACCAGCCCGACATGGGTATGACCATGGCGTTGGAGACCAGATAGGCGGTTATCGTCCAGGTGGCCTCGTCTATGCCCGCCGAAAGGGCGCCTCGGATGTGGTCGAGAGAGACGTTGACGACGGAGGTGTCTATTATCTCGATGAGCGTCGGGAGCATGACCGTCAGGGCCACTATCCACTTGCTGAAAGAGGATACCCCCTCGTCCTCGGGCCCACCGGGCCGGGCCGCCCCCGTTTCCGTCTGTCCGTCAGCCATCGTCCGTCCTCATTGCGGATATCCCGGGGTCCACCCTATCGCACGTTGACCACCGGCACTACCGACATGCCGACGCGGGGCGTATGCTCGCGGAACGCACCCTTCTCCGGCATTATCTTCACGGGGATGCGCTGCACGACCTTCACGTAATTGCCCGTGGCGTTCTCGGGGGGAAAGACGGAGAAGGCGGACCCGGAGCCCGCCATGATGCTCTGCACGGTGCCTTTGAACTGGACGTCCGGCCAGGCGTCCACCTCGAACACCACGGACTGCCCCGGCTTCATCTTGCCCACCTGGGTCTCCTTGTAATTGGCGGTTATCCAGACGTTGTCCAGGTCCACCACCGCCATCAGAGGCTGGCCCGCGCTGACCCGGTTGCCCTTCTCTACCCCGCTTCGGGTTACGTAGCCCGAGGCGGGGGCGGTTATGGTCGTATAGCTCAGCGAAAGGCGGGCGGCCGCCAGCGCCACGGCCTGCTCCGCAATCTTGGAGTGTTGCGATTCGACCTCCGAGGCGGCCTGCGCGACCACGGCACGCTTGGCGTCCAGGGCTGCTCCGGCCTGGCGCAGCCTCTCCGAAGCCGCCGTAACGTCCGCGCGCGCGACGTCGCACGCCGTCACGGCGCTGTCATACCTTTCCCTCGGCAGAACCTCCTCCTTCAACAGCGCTTCCGCCCTCCGCAGGTCCTGCTCCGCCTTCCGAAGGGTTGCCTGTTTCAGCTCCCGATCGGCGCGTGCCGCCTCCTTCGCGCCCTCGGCCTCCTTGAGGGTCAGGCGTGCGACCTGCACCTTGGCCTGGAGTTCCTTGAGCTTGGCCCTGGAGGACCTGAGCGCGGCTTCCGCCTGCTGGACGCCCAATGCATAGTCCCTTGGGTCAAGCTCCACAAGGACATCGCCCTCTTTGACGCGCTGGTTGTCGTCGACCGGGACGGACTCGACGGTACCGCTGACCCTGGAGGTGATGGTATAGACGTCGCCGTCTATGAAAGCGTCATCGGTCGAGATGTGATATGCCTTGTAATGCAAATAGCCCAGGAGGGCTATGCCCCCGGCCAGGAAGGCCAGGGCCGCCACGGCCAGGGCGGCGCGCTTCTTCCTGTGGTTATTGCCCGGTAGTTTCTGCTCTTCCATGTCTCATCGCCTCTCGTTTCTAAGGGTGCCGTGTACGAAGATATCGACGTATTCCTTTATGAGCCTTTCCTGGTTCAGCCGCCCGAGACTCCGGGGCGGTAGGAACTTGAGCGTCTGAAAATGGGCGAAGAACATCCCGAGAAATGCGCGCGCCCCAAGGTACGGGTCGAACTCCCCGAGTGCGCCCTTTCGCTGCAGGCCCCTGAAATACCGGGTTATCGTGTCGTAGACCTCCTGCATGAACCTCCGGTGTATCTCGCGCACCTTCTCGGGATACAGATGCACCTCGCTGTGCAATATGCGCACAAGGTCTGCGCGTTCCACGAGGCGGTCGAGAAAGCTCCGCGCGATGAGAGCCAGCGCGTCCCGATACGGGAGCTCCTCGGCCCGCGGCATGAGCTCCTTCAGGGCGGGAAGGACCGACGACTCCTTCAGCACGCTGTCGAAAAGGCCTTCCTTGGTCTGGAAATGCCTGAACAGCGTGAGTTCGGCCACCCCGGCCTGTCGCGCTATCTCGCGGGTCGTCGCCCCCAGATACCCGTTTCGCGAAAATACCTTGAGCGCCGCTTCCAGTATCCTGTCCCGTGCCGGCCTGCGCTTCACGAAAAGCTCCTTCCTTAATATGTTAGTGCTTGCTTACATTAGCATCTTCCCCCCGTCCCCTGTCAAGCGAGGGATGCCTTCGACCCTTATTCGGGGTTCCCTGGGAAGGGTTCGGGGGATAACGACCAGAGGACCGAGCAGCAGAGAGGGCCGCCGCTTCCATAGCGGCCGGAGGCATCCCGGCAGGCGACATCGAAGGCGCCGGGGTTACTTTGGCAGGCGTCTGCGCGCAAAGAAAGGAAGAGCCGAAAGGAATTTATATATTCAAAGGCGTACGGTCGAGGTCCGGTACGGTTTGCCCAATCGGGCCCCGGTTCGTACGCCGGATAATCTGGCTCCTGGGGAGGGACTCGAACCCCCGACCAAGTGGTTAACAGCCACCCGCTCTGCCGACTGAGCTACCCAGGAACAAACATCCCGGCACCCCTGGCTCTGGCGCCGGTACAACGTATAATTATATATCAGCCCTTCCGCCGTTTTCAAAGGGGCCCACGCCCGTATTTTCAGCTACGGACCCCATATTCGGCCTCAGGCCCTCTCTTTCAGGTGGGAGACGTCGGCTATGGTGCTGAGGAGGGTCCAGATTCCCCTCAGGAGAGCCAGACGGTTCTGCTTCAGGCTCTCGTCCTTCTCCATGACGAGCACGCGGTCAAAAAACGTATTGATGGGCGCGACAAGGCCTTCCAGGGCCCGGAGGGCGGAGCGGTAGTCGCCCCGGCCCGTGGCGGCAAGAACCAGCTCCGAAACCGTTTCCAGAGCCGCCGCGAGGGCGCGCTCCTCGTCCGCCTGAAAAAGGGCCTCCCTCACCGGCGGCAGTGCGCCGACCGGGGCGGTGATGTTCCGGACGCGCTTGGCCGCGGTGAGGAAATCGTCGAACCAGGGCTCGCTCCGGACCTCCGTAAGGGCGTGAAGCCTCCCGTAGAGGTTTCCCGGGGAGACCCGGGTGGAAAGCCCGAGGACCGACTGCACCAGGTCGTACTCGTGCCCTTTGCCCTGAAGGAGGGCCTCCATCCTCTGCTCGAAGAACCTGAGGACGTCCTCGCGCACCCGCTGGCCGTCCTCCACGTGCCCCAGGGCCTGCAGGGAAAGCTCAAGGAGGTCCTCGACGGAGACGTCAAGCCCCCTCTCCGTGAGGATGGCTATCACCCCCAGGGCCTGCCTCCTCAGGGCGAAGGGGTCCTCCGAACCGGTGGGCGTGATGCCGATGGAGAAAAAGGCGGCCACGTTATCCATCCGGTCAGCCAGACTCACACAGACTCCCACCTCCGTCCCGGGCACCCGGTCGCCCGAGAAAGCAGGCAGGTACTGCTCCCGGAGAGCCCGGGCCACCTCGTCGTCCTCGCCGTCGTGCACGGCATAATAGCTCCCCATGACGCCCTGAAGCTCGGGGAACTCGCGCACCACGCCCGTGATGAGGTCGGTCTTCGCCAACGTGGCGGCCCGTGCGGCCTGCTCCTCCTTACCCGGGAAGAGCCGCCCGGCAATCCCCCGAGCCGCGGCGGCCAGCCGCATCGTCTTCCGATGCACCGAGCCCAGGCGCTCATGGAAGGTGACCTGCTTCAGATCTTCCACCCTGCTCTGAAGGGTCCGCTTCCGGTCCTCCTCAAAGTAGAAGCGGGCGTCGTCGAACCGCGCCTTGATGACCCGCTCCGCTCCCTTCCTCACCGTATCGGCGTTCTCGGCCCGGGTGTTGCTCACCACGATGAAATGGTTGAGCAGCGAGCCCTCGGGCCCCGCCACCGGAAAGTACTTCTGGTGGCCCTCCATCACCGCGACGAGAAGCTCGTCGGGAAGCTCCAGGTACTTCCGTTCAAAGCCGGCGACGACCGGGAACGGATACTCCACGAGGCAGGCCACGATGGACAAAAGCTCCTCGTCCATGACCGGCGAGCCCTGCACGGACCGGGCAAGCTCCCCGGCCCCCTGAGCGATGCGCTCGATGCGCGCCGGCAGGTCCACCACCACACGGTTTTCCTCGAGCGTTCCCGGATAGGCGTCCGGATGGGTTATCGCAACCTCTCCCGGAGAGAGAAAGCGATGCCCCCGGGTGGTGTTTCCGCTTCTTATACCGTCTATCTCGAAAGAAACGGTGTCCTCCCCGTACAGGGCAAGAAGCCAGTGCACGGGCCTGACAAACCGCATCGTCCCCTGGCCCCAGCGCATGGACTTGGGAAAATGAAGCGAAAGGACAATCCGCTTCAAGGCCTCCGGCAAAAGCTCCCGCACCGCCCTGCCCTTCTCCTCGATGACCGCGGCCACGTACTCCCCCTTGTCCTTGTGCTTGACCACGAGGCTCGAAGGCTCCACACCCTGGGAGCGCGCGAAACCCAGGGCGGCCTTGGTGGGAGAGCCGTCCTCGGCGAAAGCGGCCCTGGCCGGCGGGCCGAAGACTTCCCGCACCCGGTCTTCCTGCCTGGGCGGGACGCCCTGCACAACGACGGCCAGCCGCCGCGGGGTGGCGTAGGAGAGCACGCCGCTCAGACCGATGCCGTATTCGGCGAAGGTCCTTTCGGCAAGCTCCTTCAGGGAGGCCAAGGCGCCCGGGAGAAAGCGCGCGGGGATTTCCTCCGAGCCTATCTCGAGGAGGACGGGCCGGTTATCGGGCATCTTTCCCCCTCAACAGTGGAAAGCCCATCTCCTCCCGCTGCCTCACGTAGGCCTCCGCGCAGAGCTTTGCCATGGTGCGGACCCGCGCGATGAAGGCGGTCCGCTCGGTGACGGATATGGCCCCCCTGGCGTCCAGGAGGTTGAAGACGTGGGAGCACTTCAGGCAGTAATCGTAGGCGGGGCCCACAAGGCCCTCCGCGTTCAGCCGGACGCACTCCCTCTCGTAGGCCACGAACCGCTCCATGAGCATCTCGGGGTCGGAGAGGTCGAAATTATACCGGGAGCCCTCCACCTCGTTCATGTGGAAGATGTCGCCGTAGGTAATATCGCCGTTCCAGCGGAGACGAAAGACGTTCTCCACGCCCTGCAGGTACATCCCGATGCGCTCCAGGCCGTAGGTAAGCTCCAGGCTTACGGGCTTCAGGTCGAATCCCCCCACCTGCTGGAAATAGGTGAACTGGGTAATCTCCATCCCGTCGAGCCAGACCTCCCAGCCCAGGCCCCAGGCCCCCAGGGTGGGGGACTCCCAATCGTCCTCCACGAACCGGATGTCGTGCTCCAGGGGGTCCACGCCCAGGGCCTTCAGGCTCTCCAGGTACAGCCCCTGGGAATCGGCCGGCGAGGGCTTGACGATAACCTGGTACTGGTAGTAGTGCTGAAGCCTGTTGGGGTTCTCCCCGTAGCGCCCGTCGGTAGGCCTCCGGGAGGGCTGCACGTAGGCGGTCCTCCAGGGCTCGGGACCGAGCACCCGGAAGAACGTGGCCGGATGGAAAGTCCCCGCCCCCACCTCCGTGTCGTAGGGCTGAAGGACCACGCACCCCCGCTCCGACCAGAAACGGTCGAGCCGGAATATCATCTCCTGAAAATCCATGGAAACTCTGATAGTAATGGAAGTTCCGGGGGGTTGTCAACGGAGCGCAACCAGGGGAGAAAGAAAACCGGCCCGTTGCCAGGGCCGCCCTCTTCCGCTATTCTTTTAAGGCCGGGAGGGCCCTGAAAGGAGAACAGCCGTGGTACTCCTCTATGTTTACATGCCCAGGGGCCAAAGCCCCTACGGATGCAAGCTCTACCTTACGCAAAAGGCCGGCCAGCCGGGCGTCTTTGAAGGCTTTCTCCTTTACGCGGAGACCTCCGGGGGTGAGCCCACGCCGGTTATCAAGAAGTTCACCGACCCAAAGGGGGAAAAGGAGCTCCTCGCGGAGGCCGAGTCCTGGATACGGCAGAACCTCTTTGAGGACTACGAGCGCACCCTGGCCCAGATGCTGGACGAAATCCCCCACGGGGTCGTTTAGGCCGCATGCATCCGTACGCCCACTAAGAGAGCTGGACGCGCCCGGGGCAAAAAGGATATACTGAATAAAAATAGCCCGCCCGTTGCGGGACTTAACCGGAGAGGGCCCTGAGGGCTCTCTCTTTTTTTGGCCGGAGGTCCCCGCCCCCTCAGCCTCGAGGGAAAGGCATCAGCGGAAAAACCGGTAGTCGACCTCGGGGAAGAGGTTGTCCATCTCCTCCAGGGCCATGAGGTACTCCTCGTTTACGGCGCTCTTTTCGATTCCCGTCGCCAGGAAGTTGAACCGGGCCACATGGTCCTTCACCCGGCGGGTCGCATACTCCGTGGACGTGCCGTTGTTGATGATAAAGGGCCAGTCGGAGCTCTGCGCCAGGAGCAGCTCCCGCATGCACTGCCGGAGGGCCCGGTCCAGAAGCGGCGAGACCCCTTCCCTGCCGTGCTTCTGCACAAGGGTTTCCAGCCGGTGGCCGCACTCATAAAGGTAGGGGTAAATCCAGTCCGTTTTCCCGTTTAGCCAGGCCTCGAAGTACCCCTTGTGCCCCCAAGTCGAGGTGCACGGCGCGCCCACCTGGTGGACGGGATGCCGCTCCAGATAGGCCGAGGGCGTGGTCAGCTCGAGGACGTTCTGGTCATAGGCGGCCTTTCGGATGAGAAAATTGAGCCACTGGGGACCTTCGAACCACCAGTGGCCGAAAAGCTCGGCGTCAAAGGGGGCCGTGACGATGGGCGCGGTCTCCATCACGGAGTCCAGGTACTGCACGTGGGACATCCTCTGGTGGAGGAAAACCCCCGCGTGCTGGGCCGCCCGCTCCCTGGCAGCCTCCGGATGGTACGGCTCCTTCCACGAGGTAGGACCGGTAACCCGGTGATACTTTATGCCGGTGTCCACCCGGATGTCCCCGGCGATATAGGGACGGATGTAGTGGAAATCCAGGTCATGCCCGATGTCCCGGTAGAACTCCCTGTAGACCGGGTCCCCCGGAAAACCCTCCCGGGCCGACCAGACCTGCTTGGTGCTGCCCCGGTCCCGGCCGAAGGCGGCCACCCCCGCGGGCGTGTACAGAGGCGCATGGACCCCGTACAGGGGGGTCGTGCTGGCCTGCTCCAGCCCGTGGGACTCCACGAAAAAATACCGGAACCCCTCTCTGGCGAGAAGGGCGTCGAGCCCCCTGAAGAACCCGCACTCCGGAAGCCATATGCCCGGGGGAGCAAAACCGAAAACGCTTTCGAAGTACTCCTTCCCCGTGACCACCTGGGCTTCCACCTGTTTGGGCTGAGAGGCGATGAGGGGCAGGAGGGCATGGGTGGCCGTGGTGGTGATGAGCTCCAGGGAGCCGTGCTCATGGAACCGCCGGAACGCCCGGGAGAGCCGCCGCCCGTAGCGGACCGCGAAAATGTCCCTGGCTTCCTCGAAGAGCACCCTGTACATGCCCGCCAGATAATGGAAATGCGGTTCATGCCGGGTCCGCTCCAGCTCCCTCGCGGTCAGCTCTATGAGCCTCTCCAGGTGGCGCTCGTACCGCTCCTGCAAAAGCTCGTCCTCAAGCATGCCCAGCAGCGAGGGAGAGACCGAGAGGGTGAGCCTGAAGGGGACGTTCTCATCCACGAGCCTGTCGAAGAACTTGATAAGGGGAATGTAGGTCTCCGTTATCGCCTCGAAGAGCCAGCGCTCCTCGAGGAAGCTCTGGTGCTCCGGATGGCGCACGAAGGGCAGATGGGCATGGAGGACCAGCGCCAGATAGCCCTTAGGCACCGGTCCGTTCCCTCTTCTCGGCCAGGACGGTTTCGTAGGAGATGTAGTGCTGCACCGCCACGTTCTCCAGCGAGGGCGCCTCCCTCCGCCTGGCAACCAGCCGGAGCATTTCTCCGCGCCTCCCCAGCGGGTTGTGCAGCAATTCCTGGATACCCCAGACTATGGAGCCCGGGTTATCGAAGGTCACCAGGCCGTTTTCTCCGTGCACGACGCACGTAATGCCTGCCTGATGCGTGGTCAGCACCGGCCTGCCCTGGGCGGTGGCCGCCTGGGCCACACCCTCGTCCTGCCACGTACGGGCGGGGATGACCACGAAGTCCGCGCCGGACAGAAGGTTCTCGAAGGTCTCCCGGTTCACGTGCCCGACGAAGCGGCACCGGTGACCAAGCCCGGCATGCCAGACCCGGCCCTCCAGCTCCGCCCTCAGAGGCCCCTCCCCGGCAAAGACGAACTGGACGGCGCCGTGGTTGCGGCAGACCGTGGGCAGTGCCTCCACCAGCAGGTCAGCCCCCGCCGCATGGGACATCTCTCCGCAGAACAGGACCATGGAGGCGTCGGGCCTCAAGCCGAACCATCGCTTCACCTCCCCGGGGTCGCGCCCGGCCTCCTGCTCCGGTCCCAGCACATCGGGGATAATCACCGTCTTCTCCGGCGGCGCGCCGTACAGGGTGACGGCCTGATGCAGCGTGGAGGAATGGGGAACGATGACGCATGACGCCCTGCCCACCGCCCTCTCCTCCCGCCGGCGGATGGACTCCGAGAGCCGGCTCATATTCCCCTGGGCACGCTCGTGCTCGGTGGAGTGCAGGGTGAGGACCATGGGCAGGCCGAGCTTGGAGGCCGCCGCGAGCCCCACGACGGAAGAGTACCAGTCGTGGCAGTGAACGAGATGAAAAGGCCTTTTCTTGTGGGCCTTCCCGAGCTTGCCCACGGTGGACAGGGACAGGGCCTGTATCCGCCGGAGCAGGGAACCTTTCTCGCCCTTCTTCTCCTTCAAGACCGGCGTGAACAGGGTCACTTCCACACCCAGTTTCCCGAGGTTGCGGGCCACATCGTCAATGAAAACGCCCACGGGGCTCCCCGGCCCGGCCTCGTGGTTGAGGCCAAGATGCACCATGGCGACCGACAGGGGCTCAAGACGGCCCGTGCGGGAAAGCTCCCGGTTCATCCGCTCATAAACGGGCGCATCGAAAACGTTCTCTACGGGAAAGACCCTGTCCAGGGCTCCGCCGCCGAAGAGGCCCGAGACCTGATAGTCCCCCGAGGGTCGGTCGCGGTCGAAAAAGGTCACGGCAGAACGGGCCAGGGCGCCGAACCCGCCGTCAGGCGCCAAGAAGCCCGCCTCGGCCAGGTAGTGCCGGGCGGGCTGGGGGACTTTGAAATAATAGTTCCCCGAGAGGCGGCCTACGTCCAGGTCGAAAAACATGTGCGCGTTGTATCCGTTGAAGATGACATCGGTCACGTCATAGACGCGGACGACGAGGCGGGCGTGCTCCAATCCACCCCCTGCGCGAAGGGCGTCGGCGGTCTCCCGGCGGACGTGCCAGTGCACCTGCCCGAGCCACGGGTGGACCATGCACAAAACGGCGTAATCACTCGTGAAGGGGAACGACACCCATCGGCCGAGCTCCCAGGCAATCTCTCTCATGCGGGTCGGAGAAAGGAGCATGGATTCCTTCAAAGGTCCCCCGGAAACTGCGTATTCACGCCTGTCCGTGCGCATCTCAGCGGGAATGGTCCTTGCGGCCTCGGTCGAGAAAAATCATAGCACAGGGATTGACAAATCTCAACGAAACGCCCGCCGGCCCCGTGTGAGCGCCCGTGCCTTCGACCGAGATGCCGTGACGCCCTATTGCTTCCAGGACTCGTGAAAGACGAGCTCTGAAATCTCCTTCCGGGGCGGACCGGCCTTTTTCTCCTCCCTGGGATACCCCAGGGGGAAGAGGCCCACCGCGCGGAACTCCGGCGGTATGCGGAGAAGCTCCTTCAGCTCTTCCTCGTCGAACACGCCCACGAAAACCGTCCCCAGCCCCATGCCATGGGCGGCGAGCATAAGGGTCTGGGAGGCGATGCCCAGGTCCGTAAGGTAATATTCCTGGCCGCGTATCACGCCCGATTGCTTCGGGTCGGCACAGGCGACCACCACAACCGGGGCCTCGGCAAGACCCTTTTGGGAGGGATTGGTCTTATAGCCCAGAGGGGCAAAAAAGCTTTCCACGTAGGAGAGCTGGCTTATCTGCTCCTTGACGGCCTGCTCCCGCACCACCACGAACCTCCAGCACTGCATGTTCGCCCAGGAGGGCGACTGGCGCACTGCCTCCAGGAGCGCCTCCACCTTCTCCTCATCCACAGGTTTCTCCGCGAACCTCCGCACACTCCGCCTGCTCTTGATGGCCTCAAAGACGTCCATAAAACACCCCCGTCTCCTGGATGGAGAGGTTTTCCCAGATGATACACGATTTTCAGAGGATTGTCTTCAGCAGGGTGTGGGCGATGTCGCTCAGAGGAAGACGGGATTTCCTCCGCACGGCTCTCATCAACCCGAACGTGATAAGGGAGAG
This sequence comes from Nitrospirota bacterium, assembly GCA_037386965.1. NCBI lineage: Bacteria > Pseudomonadati > Nitrospirota > Nitrospirota bacterium. The sequence goes on along the minus strand of JARRLN010000012.1, from coordinate 12,215 downwards.
GAACGCCGTGCAGGCCTCGGCGTTGTACTGGCTGCCCAGGTTCTGCCTCATCTCCCGGAGGGCCGCGTCGTAGGAAAGGCTCTTTCTGTACGGGCGGGTGGTGGTCATGGCGTCAAAACCGTCCGCCACGGCGATGATGCTCGCTCCGAGGGGGATCTTGTTGCCCACAAGTTTGTCGGGATAGCCGGAGCCGTCGGGCCGCTCATGGTGCGAGCGGACCAGCTCGCCGGCATCCCCGAGCAGGCTGTAGGAGCGGAGCATCCGGAAGCCCTTGACCGGATGGGTGCTCAGCTCGGCGTACTCGCCGGGGGTGAGCTTGCCCTTTTTCAGGAGGATGTTGTCCTTGATGCCTATCTTACCGATGTCGTGCAGAAGAGCCGCAAAGGAAAGGGAGCGCATGAACCTCCGGTTCCTGGCAACGCCCATGGCTTCGGCTATGGAGGAGGCGTAGTGGAAGACCCTGGCCGAGTGCGCTGCCGTGTAGTTGTCGCGGTGGGAAAGGAGGGTGACGGAGTTGACGAGGATGTCCAGCGTCCTGTGGTAGACCGCACGGGTGATGTCGGTCTTGGCGACGGTGGCCACAAGCCCAATGGTGGAGACGTTATGAACCGTGGTGCGCACCTGGCAGATGCACTCCCCCTCCTCGACGGTGTCATCGAAGCTCATGCCCACGTACTCCGGCCGGATGCGGGGCTGCACCCTCGAGGGAAAGAAGCTGAGCGTTCCGAGCTCCATGACGCCGATGCCACGGCAAACGACGTCCTTGGGGCTGTACGGGGTCCCCTCGGTGGCCCCGCGGTTCAGGTCGTACACTCTTCCGGCCGCATCGACGGTGTAGAAGGAGTCCGGATTGCCGTCGAACTGTATGGTGAACTTGTTCCGCCTCCTCCGGTTGATAATCGCCCACTCCACGGTATCCAGGATACGGCTCGGGCTGTCGGAGCTCAGAACGTAGCTGTCGAATCCCTCGCTGGTAATGGCGGGAGTGCCCCCGCAGGCCATGGGGTCGTCGGTCACCAGTATGATGATGCCCTCGTAGCCGAATTCCCTCAGTCCCTGGCACAGGAGGAACTGTTCCTCCCGGCGAGAGGCGTCGGCGGGACCGATGAAAAGCACGTCGGGGCGGGCCGCCATGTAAAAGGCGATAATGTCCTCGTAGGCGCTCAATACGACATGTTCGCAGTACAGGACCGAAAGGACGGACTCCACCACCGCGTGGGGCGCCGCGTCGTACGCGATGAAGGCCGCTTTCCGGATGTCCCGGGTGGTGTTGATGGTCCGGAAAATGCCCTCTCTGAAGCCTGCTTTCTCCATGGCTCTATGCTTGTATCACAGGAACGCCGATGTTGTCAACGATATGAGACACACAACCGCTCTGGGGCGCCGATGGAGTGCGGTCTCCGGGAGAGATGGCTACTGAACGGTGCGCTCGCGCACGTCCACCCCGGGGGGAGGCGAGAACGAGAAGATGTCCCCCGGGAGGGATACGTTCGTCTCCACCTGAGAGAAGGTTATGACCGTCTGGTCTCCGGTCTCCTCGACAGTGGTAACCGTCCGCGGAAACGCGGCATCCGCGGGAAAGAACAGCTTCATGGTCGTGAAGGGCATTTTCTTTCGGGGGGTAAGGACGAGAAGGATGCCCCCGTCCTTTTTCGTGCTCTCTACAGTATAGTCCTTCAGGAGGAGGTCAAGGTCGAAGCTCAACGGGCCGGCGTACCCGGCCACTCCCCGGACCTTCTCGGCTTCCTCAAGTTCCTTGTAATAGAGGTAGAGATACTCGCCGTCGTAGATGACCGTCATTTCCTCGTACTCCCAGCGGACGCCGGCCCCCGCCTTAAAATAGAAGGTGCCCCGGCTCTCGATGGGCCTGTCGTAGAGCTCCGTGTGCTTTTCCTGGACGAAGGAGGCCTTCACCGTGTGAATGTCCCGCTGGAGCCTCTTCAGGTCATCGAGCGGCCCCGCCCAGGCCGGGGAGACCGAGGCGAAAAGCACCAGAACCGCGGCCGCCGGAAAGAGGGCTTTCCTCATTATCGTCTCATGGAGGGGCATGTCGGTTTATTATAACACCGTAACGCCAAACGTCTCGTATGCCCCACGAAAAAGCTGAAATGGGGACGAGGTAAAGCGTCCGTCACGCGGGACCGCAATTTCCCCTGCCCGGCTTCCACAGGATGCGTTATCCCAGCATTGCATAGGTGCGGCGGGCGATGACGAGGTCTTCGTTTGTCGGTATGACGCGCACGGCGCAGGGGCTTTCGGGGGTCGTTATGGTGTCGGCGTGCCGGTTGTTTGACTCCGGGTCGAGCCTGATGCCCAGGTGGCGGAGCCCCCGGCACACGATTTCGCGGACCGGGGCGGCCTTTTCACCGATGCCCGCCGTAAAGACAAGCAGGTCAAGGCCCTCCAGGGCCGCCGCCAGAGCGCCGATGTGCTTTTTCAGGTAGTAGCAGAACATCTCCACCGCCTGGGCCGCCGCGGGCTCGTGCCGCCTTTTTTCGAGCAGGACTTTCATGTTCCTGCTTATGCCGGAGACCCCCAGAAGGCCGGCCTCGCGGTTCACGGTGTGCTCAAGCTCCTGGTAGCCGTACCCTTTTTCGCCAAGCAGGTAAAGGACCACGCCCGGGTCAATGTCGCCCGTGCGCGTGCCCATCATGAGGCCGCCCGTCGGGGAAAAACCCATCGTCGTATCCACTGGCCTGCCGTCTTTCACGGCTGCCATGCTGGCGCCGTTGCCCAGGTGGGCGATTATCACCCGTGAGGGCGGGCTCTCGCCCAGCACCCCCATGATGTACTCGTAGGAGATGCCGTGAAATCCATACCGCCTCAGCCCTTCGTCCCAGAGGCGGCGGGGCAGGGGGTAACGCTGCGCAAGCTCCGGCATCGAGCGGTGGAAAGCCGTGTCGAAGCAGGCCACCTGCGGAAGCTCGGGGAACCGTGATTTCACGGCTTCCATGCCTTCTATTTCCTGCGGAAGGTGAAGCGGTGCAAAAGGGGAAAGTTCCCCGAGCTCGGCCAGAAGCTTCTCGTCCACCTTGGCGGGGCGTATCAGCCCGGCCCCGCCGTGAACCACACGGTGGCCCACGGCTTCCGGACGCGGAAGACCGGCCTCCTCAAGCAGCCGGAATGCCGCTTGCACGGCGGAGGTGAAATCCACGAAGTCCTGCTGCCTGGAGACCGTCTTCCCGCCGGCCTTCATGCTCACCCGGCCCCCCTCAAGGCCGATATGCTCTATGCTCCCGTTGCCAAGGAGCTCTTCCGTATCCGGCCCCATCCGGTACAGGGAGAACTTCAGCGACGAAGAGCCGGCGTTCATGCAGAGCACTACTTCGGCCATGGCCCCTCAGAACGTTTTGTTCCAGAGTTTGATGACGCGGTATTCGTGTTCGTAGCCCAGGATGGCAAGCGAGGCAGTCGAGAGGGAAAGATGCTTGCCCGCGCGGGGGGGAAGCCCCGCCCAGCACGCCGCGAGTATCCGCAGTACGTGGGCATGGGCGAAAAGGGCCACGTCGCCACCGGCTTTCCCGGCCCGGGCGATGACGGCCCTGGCCCTGGCCGCAACATCCTCGACGTTTTCCCCGCCCTGCACGTCGGCCTCCCAGATGCTCCAGCCCGGCGCCCCTTTTCTGACGTCGGCCGTGCTTTTCCCTTCGTACATCCCGTAGTCCCATTCACGGAGGTTGTCATCCAACTGCACGCTATCGCCATAGCCCGCAAGGCGGCACGTATCCAAAGCCCTCGAAAGAGGACTGGACAGCACAAGCGCGAAGGCATGCTCCGAAAGCGGTTCTTTCAGGGCAAGGGCCTGATGCTTTCCTTTTTCGGTCAGCGGCACGTCCGTGCGCCCGGTGTGCTTGCCTCCCGCGCTCCACGCGGTCTCCCCATGGCGCACCAGCCAGAGGGAACTCCGCCCGCCCTTCCGGCCTCCTGTGCTCCCTACGTGTCGCCTTTCCAGGTCCAGTTCCTTATCTCGGGCATGTCTTCGCCGTACGTGGCGATGTATTCCTTGTGTTCGATGCGCTTGTCCCGGACGTACTGTTTCGTGTAGGCCGCGATGTGCCCGAGCCGGGGGACGCGGTCTATGACGTCGGCCACCAGATGGTAACGGTCCATGTCGTTTCTGACGGCCATGTCGAAAGGCGTCGTAGTCGTGCCTTCCTCCTTATACCCCCGCACGTGAAGGTTCTTGTGGTTCGTCCGCCGGTACGTCAGGCGGTGGATGAGCCACGGGTAGCCGTGGTAGGCGAAGATGATGGGTTTGTTGGTCGTAAAGAGGGTATCGAAATCCTTGTAAGGCAGCCCGTGTGGATGCTCCTCCGGGGGCTGGAGCGTCATGAGGTCCACGACGTTTATCACGCGCACCTTGAGGTCGGGCGCTCGCTCGCGCAGAATCTCCACCGCCGCCAGCGTCTCGATGGTGGGAACGTCGCCGGCGCACGCCATCACGACGTCGGGCTCCAGGCCCCTGTCGTTGCTCGCCCATTCCCATATCCCTATGCCCGACGTGCAGTGCTTCACGGCGGAGTCCATGTCGAGCCACTGGGGCTGGCTCTGCTTGCCGGCCACTATCACGTTTATGTAATCGCGGCTTCGGAGGCAGTGGTTTGCGACGGAAAGCAGGGTGTTGGCGTCCGGCGGAAAGTAGACCCGGATTATGTGGGACTTCTTGTTCACGACGACGTCTATGAACCCCGGGTCCTGGTGCGAAAACCCGTTGTGGTCCTGCCTCCAGACATGAGAGGTAAGCAGATAGTTCAGCGAGGCGATGGGCCGCCTCCAGGGTATCTCCGTGCTGGTAACCTTCAACCACTTGGCATGCTGGTTGAACATCGAGTCCACGATATGGATGAAGGCCTCGTAGCAGGAGAAAAACCCGTGCCGTCCCGTCAGCAGATACCCTTCGAGCCACCCCTGGCAGGTATGCTCGCTCAGGATTTCCATGACCCTGCCGTCGGGGGCAAGAGAGACGTCCTCCGGCAGGCGCTTGGCCATCCAGGTGCGGTCGGTGACCTTGAACAGGGCGTCCAGGCGGTTGGAGGCCGTTTCGTCGGGCCCGAACACCCTGAAGTTGCGCGCGTCCTCGTTGAGCTTCATCACATCGCGCAGAAATCCCCCCAGCACCCGGGTGGCCTCCGCCCTGACCTCGCCGGGCTTGGGCACCGCAATGGCATAGTCCCTGAAGCGGGGCATCTTCAGGTTCTTCAGGAGTAGTCCGCCGTTGGCATGGGGGTTGGAGCCCATCCGGCGCTGCCCCTTCGGAGCAAGCTCCCTGAGCTCGGGCTTGAACGTGCCGTTTTCGTCGAAAAGCTCTTCGGGCTTGTAGCTTTTCATCCACTGCTCAAGGACCTTCACGTGTTCGGGCTTCGTGTGCAGGTCGGTGACGGGGACCTGGTGCGCCCGCCAGAAGCCTTCGGTCTTGAGCCCGTCGACCTCTTTCGGACATGTCCAGCCCTTCGGCGTCCTCAAGACTATCATCGGCCATCTGGGGCGTCTTGCATTGCCCTTCGTGCGGGCCTCCTGCTGAATGGATTTTATCTCCGCCATGACCTTTTCGAGCGTCTCCGCCATCGCCTGGTGCACGGGTTCGGGGTCGGAGCCTTCGACGACGTACGGTCGCCAGCCATAGCCCTCGAACAGGCTTTCAAGCTCCTCTGTGCTGATGCGTGCGAGAACGGTGGGGTTTGCTATCTTGTAGCCGTTCAGGTGCAGGATGGGCAGCACGGCCCCGTCGTGAACGGGGTTGAGGAACTTGTTGGCATGCCACGCGGTGGCCAGGGGGCCGGTCTCCGCCTCCCCGTCGCCCACGACACACGCCACGATGAGGTCGGGGTTGTCGAACGCGGCCCCGAAGGCATGCGACAGCGAGTAGCCCAGCTCGCCCCCCTCGTGGATGGAACCCGGGGTTTCCGGAGCGGTGTGGCTGGGAATGCCCCCCGGAAACGAGAATTGCTTGAAGAGCTTCTTCATGCCCTCGGCGTCCTGGGAGACTTCGGGATAGATTTCGCTGTATATGCCCTCCAGATACGTGTTGGCCACGATGCCCGGCGCCCCGTGTCCGGGACCGGTGATATATATGATGTTCAGGTCGTGGGCCTTGATGATGCGGTTCAAGTGGACATACAGAAGATTAAGCCCCGGCACGGTGCCCCAGTGCCCCAGGAGCCGGGGCTTGATGTGCTGCGCCTTGAGCGGCTCCTTCAGCAGCGGGTTGTCCATCAGATAGACCTGTCCCACCGCCAGGTAGTTCGCCGCCCGCCAATAGGCGTTCATGGCATGTAATTCTTCTTTGGAGAGAATGTCGCCCATGGTTCCTCCAGAGCTTTTCCCGTATGCCGGCATGGGTCTGCCGTGCGTTATCGATACGTCCCTGCCGCACAACCCAGGGCTTCCCGTTTATCCAAGTCTATTACGAAAGGCCCGGCTCCGCAACACTTTTTGCCCCGCGGGCGAGCCAGCGTCCGCCGGGGCAAGAAAGAGGGGACTCGCCCCGGCCTATTCTTCGCCGCACCGCGAGACGGCGCGGAACCTTCGGGCCCTGGAAGACTGCTCAGGACCGGAGTCCGGCGGAGATGCCGTCAACCTTTTTGGGCTGGCCGGCGCATACGTCTACTGCGGGGCGGGACCCCTGATTACCTGGACCATGTCGTCCGGACGTATCCATTTCGAAGATGCGCGCTGGATGTCCGCGGCGGTGAGCTTTTTGTATTTTCTTGCGGCGCGCAGGGGCTCATCAAGGGGCAGGTTCTGGGTTACCCGGTACAGGAAGCCTTCGGCTATCTGGTCGATGCTCGATTCCGAAAGCGGGATTCTGCGGAGGAGCAGAGCCTTTGCCTGCTCAAGCTGGTCATCGGGGATGCCGCCCTTGCGCATCTGGCCCAGGTCCCGCAGCACTATTGCCGAGGCCCTGGAGACTTTGTCCGGGTCGCACGCGAAGACAACGACGTAGACCGACCTCTTCTGACCGGCCTCAAGCTGCGAATCCACAAAATACACCAGGCCCGTGCGTTCCCTCAAATCCTGGTAGAGCTTTGTCGCATAGAACGCGCCTCCCAGGACATTGTTTCCGAGGTTGAGGGCATAATAGTCCGGGTCCGTGCGTTTCAGACGAAGCGTCTGCGCCATGACGACCTCATCCTGCACGCGGCTGGCATCCGGCACCGTCACATGGGAGGGCTTATTATCCGGCACCGGGGGAAAGTCCGTCTCGGGTTTGGGACCCTTGGCAGTCCAACCGCCGAAATACTTTTCGACCACTTTCCGGGCCTCTGCCGGCGTGACCTTCCCGGCCACCACTATCGTGGTCATATCGGGCCTGAAGACACGGGAATAGTAGTCCTTCACATCTTCAAGGGTCAAGGCCGAAACGCTCGCCGGCGTGGCATGGCGCACGCTGGGGTCGGTTTTCGGGAACAGGCCTTCCTTGAGGGCATGGCTGGCCAGAAAACGAGGGCTCTGGACCTCTCCCTTAAGGGATGCGGCCGTCTGGGTGCGGAGTATGGTGAACGCGTTCGGGGGCAGGGCCGGATTGAGCTCATTTTCGGCAAGGAGCTGCACGCCGCGCTCGAAATGATGTGGCAACACCTTCAGGGAAAAATCGGTGCCCGCCGACTCCTTTGCCCCGATATCGTCCAAGGCCTTCTGAAATGCTATCCTGCCCAGCGAGGTGCTGCCATACGAAAACAGTTGGCCCAGGAGCGAATCCACCCCCTCACGCCCTTTGGGCGTCTGCATCTTGGGGTTATTCTTTATGCGCCCGTATACGCTTACCGTGTTGCTTATGGATGTGGGCTGCACGATAAGGCGCAGGCCGTTCGGCAAAGTGCTCACAACCGGATGGAGGGCCGAGCGCGGCACCGGGAGGCGCCCCAGGGCCTTGGCCGCCCAGTCCGGAAGGGTTACGTGAACGGGTGGTTTGACCGTGATTTCTTCCCTGCCTCCGAATCCCTTGGACGAAACAGGCTTGCCGGAGACCTGGGGAGTGAGGATGGCCTCCACGGACTGCTCCATCTCCAGGTACCTGGCAGCCACCCGATTGACGTCCTCAACCGTCACTTTCTGTATGGCTTTTATGTCGTCCTCCGGAGACTCTCTTCCCTCCACCGCAATCGCCTGCGACCAGGTTTCAGCAAGCCCTGATATCGAATTCTTCTCGAACTCAGCGTCGGTGACCTCATGCAGCTTGGCGGCGGACACCAGGTCCGCAGAAACGCCCTTCTTTATCGTCTCCAGGAGCACGCCGCGCACCTCCGCCAGGAGTTTTTCGCTGTCGGCGCCGGACGGGAAAGCGGCAACCGCATAACCCAGACCCGATTTGCGGAGGGGAGCAAGCTCGAACCCGGCAAAGAGCGCCTTGCCTTCGGGGACCAGCGCGTACAGGTCTCCACGCTCGCTGGAGAGGACATCCGCAAGCACCACGGAGGCCGCATAGTCCGGGCTGTCATAACCCGGCATCCTGAAAGCTATGGAGACAGTGCCGTAGGGGCGGTCCGTCTTCATGCGTATGAGGCTTTTCTTGACGGGTTTCAGTTTAATTTCCGGGCGGGCCGGGAGGGTCTTGGCCGGGATGTCGCCGAACAGGCTTTTTATCTTCTCCAGGGTAGCGGACGGGTCAACGTCTCCACATACGATCAAAACGGCGTTGTTCGGTGCATACCACCTTTCATAAAATCGCTTCAGCATCGGCCCCGTGGTCTTGTCGAAGGAGGAGCGGGTGCCCAGGGCGTCGTGTTCGTACGGGGTCCCCGCAAAGAAGTCCTCAAGGAGCCGGGTGTAAAAAACGTATTCCGGATTCGAGAGGTCTTGCGCCACCTCCTGCTCTATCGCACCGCGTTCCTCGGCCCATAGTTCCTCCGTGTCCAGGACGCCTTTCATCCGCATGGCCTCGACATGCAAAGCCACGTCCACATCACTCGCAGGCACGGTGAAGAAATACCGGGTTACGTTCTGCTGGGTATCGGCGTCGAAATTGCCGCCTAGGTCCGCGGATATCCGGGCAAGCTGGTCTTCCGAAAGCCCCGGGCTTCCGCGGAACATCATATGCTCCTGCGCATGGGCCATGCCCGGGAAACCGGCAGGCGCCTCATCGGAGCCGACCAGGTAATTGACTACCGTGGTGGCCACCGGAGCCAGCGCGTCGCGGACGATGACCACGCGAAGGCCGTTCGAGAGCTTGGCGCGGACGACTTCCCGGGCCTGTGCAGGCCTGGGAAACGCCATCGCCGCAAAAATTGCAAGCACGAAAAACAGTGAAACGGCTCTTTTCATGGTATTCCCTCAAAAAGCATTCTTGGGAGTAGACCTCTTCACGGTCTCTGCTTCACACGTTAGCGTAATGGGGTCTCCCTTGCAAGTTTTTGAGACGACTTTTCTTATTGCGGCAATGCCGCATCCATGAGCAAACGGATGTACGTTTTGTAAATCTAGAGGACCAAAAAACGAGAAGCACGAGGAGGATCTGTCCACCGCCATCTTCGAGAAAATGCCCTTACAACGAGCATTTCACGGCATCGGCATGAGATCAAAAAAGCTCCATTACTATAACCAATTGAATCTATTCGGTTCTTAATCGGACAGTACCGAACGAAATTTAATAGTAATACCGAGGTCTGGTCCTCTTGTCTCTGCTAAAGCCGCGGCATCTCTTGATGCACCTTTTTGCGTGATGCACAGGCAACATTTCCCCGCCCGGCCTCACAAGACGGGATTATGTCAGTGGATGTGTCGATGGCGGGGCAACCGCTCTCTTTGTGCGCTGAATCACAATGAAACTCCGACCTTTTTTTGGTGTGCGCCGAATCACTGAGACGACGTGTTCACCTAGTGTTTGATATAGTCGTCCGGACAAAAAAGGATCCTTCGCGGGGTGGGGGACAAGAACCGCGGGTCCTGAAATAGGAGAGCGGGGTCGCTGAAGGAAGCATAGACGATCCGGCTTTTTTTGTCGGGCAAGGAAGGAGGTGGTCAGTATAGGTTAGCTGACGGACACATTGGGGAAGCGGTAAAGCAAGAGCATCCCGATAAGACCAAACCCTTCGCGAGGAGGGGACGGAGAGCCGCGGATCTCATGGTGAGACAGCCGGGCCGCCGAAGGATGCACCACCATTCTTTTGGGAGGAAGTGATGAGAAGGATGCTATTGCTTTTACTGTCCGTGGTAGTTGTTCTGTGTTTCAGCGTGTCTGCATTCGCCGCAAAGCCGGGCAACGGCGTGAACCCCGGAGGGTTCCCAGCCGGCGAGCATTACACGCTCGACATCCCTGGCAAGAAGGGCGGCTTCACTTGCCCCGGGCAGAAGCACGACGAATTCAATAATCCCATCTACGGCACGTCACTTTTTGCGCCCGAAAACGGCACCGGCATCTAGATACTGATGCGCGGTAAACCTGGGCTCGCAGTGGCTTTGCCATTGCTGGACAAGCTGCAAGGGATGTATTCGAGCCGGAAGGCCCGGAAGCGGGGAAGTTTCCTTATGGCCCTGACGGCATGGGGCTCAACGCTCGGTTTCCCGCTGCTCCTTCTCTTCGCCCTGTTGCTGGGCGCGGCCTCTTCCGCGCAGGCGGCGGGGGATATGTGCTCCGATTACCCGGGCGGAGTGATTGACGGTAATGTCGTCGATATCTCGCTGCTTCCCAGCACGCTCGGCATCGACCGGGATTGCACGATAAAAAACTTTCCGCAGTCCGTGGGCGGGCTGCCATTCACCCTCATCAACTTTCAGTTCCCTACTCATGCGTCATATCTCATAGTCTTCGATAACGTTTATTACGAAGGAAACATGTCCTGTAACGACCCCACGCATTCCACCTTTTCAATGTGGTGGAGCAACGGCTCATATAACAACATCAGTGCCAGCTGTCAGGAATTCATTATCCCAGTCGATGGAATACATAAGGAGAACCCCGTGGGCCAGACCACGACCTCCGTCGGTGTGCCTTTCACCTACACGCTCACGTTTCCGGACATGGCGATTCTGACGTCGTCGGGTTACGTCTACTCCGGGAGTCCTGATACCGGCGACGTGTACCACATCGAAATCACCGACGACCTCACCGCCACGGGCGCGGACCTCACCTATGTGAGCAGCACCGCCTACCTGAAGAACAGCGATGGCACTACAACGCCGCTGGGCTCACTGACAAACTCGGGGGACAGCAAGCACCTCTCCTTCCTGTGGGCCGACAACCCGGCGTTGGCCACAATCCCGGCCGGGACTCAGATCGTGCTCGAGCTTACAGTCGTCCTCGACGACACCCCGGCGAACGCGCCCGGGACGCAGTTCATCAACACCGCCCACTGGGAGTTGGGGAGGATGGTTAATGGAGAGAGGTATGAGCCCCTCCCCGGGCAGGATGGAATCACGCAACCGATGACCATCGTCGGGCCCAATCTCGTGGTCACCAAGACGAGCAGCGAGACGGCCCTGAACCTGGGGGTCCTGGCGACTTTTACCATCGACGTCCAGAACACCGGCGGCAGCGATGCCTGGAACGCCACCATTGTCGACAAGCTCCCCCACGGGCCTTCGGGCGGCATGTGCGACTACGACCCCACCACAGCGCCGGGCGGGGTCACCGTCCAGATATTTGAGGCGGATGGTGTCACCCCGGTTTCGGGTCTGCTGGAGCCGGGCACCGACTACTCGGTCACCTATAGTGGTGCGCCCACGTGCCAGCTCAGCCTGACCATGCTGGATACGCCCGCGGCCAAGGTCGGGCCCTCTCAGCACCTGGTCATCACCTACCAATCCCAGATCGATGGCGACAGCACAAACGGCATAACGCTTACCAACGTGGCCGGCGCAACCCGGTGGTTCAGTGGCGACAGCAGCCTTCCCGGCCGCCGCCAATACGACAAGGGACCGCTTACCGACGGCACACCGGGCGTCTTGGATTTCCAGGACAGCCTGAGCGTCACGGCGGCGCTATCCGGCTACTACTTTCAGAAAACCGTCGAGAACCTGGCCACTGGCGCGGACCCGGCCATCACGGCCGCCCCGGGTGACCCGCTGCGCTACAAGCTGCGCCTCTTCAATATTGACCAAGATATCAACGATATCACCATCAGCGACGTGCTGGACCCGACCAGCTTCGACCTGAGCACGTTCGCCATGATCACGCCTCCACCTGCTGGAGCCACATACAGTTTCGATTCCGCAAGCGGCCTGCTGACAATCAGCGGCGACAGCACTCCTCTGGACGTCGCCGTGGGCGGCGAGCTCGT
>JARRLN010000011.1 GCA_037386965.1 Nitrospirota bacterium | reverse complement strand
TTGTTCCCTTGAGGCAACCGCCGGCCTCAGGCCAGGCGGTGCAGGCCGTACTTTTCGGCCAGCCTCAGGGCCTCCCGGTACTCCTCGGCCGTAATGCGCCGGTCCAGCGGCGGGTGGGCGAAGGCCCGGAAGCAGGGCTGGTACTGGTCCATGATATTCATATAGGTGTTCCGGGATATCTCCTCGGCGACGAACCTCAAGACCTCCTCCGTGCCCGCCAGCCCCGCGGGGAGCACCAGGTGCCGGACGAGGAGGCCCCTCAGGGCCACGCCCCTCTGGTCCATGACGAGGTCTCCCACCTGCCGGTGCATTTCCAGGAGGGCGGCCCGGGCCACCCGGGGGTAGTCCTCGGCTTCCGAGAGGACCCGGGCCGCCTTGGGGTCGGCGTACTTCATGTCGGGCATGTAGATGTCCACGACCCCGTCCAGGGCCCGGAGGGTTCCCAGGGCTTCGTAGCCTCCCGAGTTGTACACCAGGGGGAGACGCAGGCCCTTGCCGGTGGCCAGGTCCAGGGCCCTGAGGAGCATGGGGACCTGGTGGGTGGGGGTGACCGCGTTTATGTTGTGGCAGCCGTCCTCCTGGAGCGTGAGCATGATGTCGGCCAGCTTCTCGATGGAGACTTCCCGGCCCTCGCGCCCGTGGCTGATGCTCCAGTTCTGGCAATACACGCAGCCCAGGTTGCAGCCCGTAAAGAATATGGTGCCCGAGCCGCCTCGCCCCACCAGCGGGGGCTCCTCCCCGAAGTGCGGCCCCCAGCTGGCGACCACGGGCTTCTCTCCGATGCCGCAGAACCCCAGCTCCCCCCGGGTCCTGTCCACCCCGCAGGCCCGCGGGCAGAGCCGGCAGTTCCGGAGGGCCCCGGTCAGGGCGTCCGCCCGCGCGGCCAGCTCCCCGGCACCCAGGGCGACCCTGAGGGGGGCGAGCCTATCGGACGAGGGTGCGTGCAATTTCCTTGCAGTGCCAGGCGATGCCCTTGAAGGACTCTATCATCTCCAGATACAGCGAACTGGCCCGGGGCATGCAGAGCCCCTCGATGAGCCTCTCCTCATGGAGGGTGGCGTAGACGTTTGCGGTGCTTTCCAGGGCCTTTTCCGATTCTTCCAGGTGCCTGGCCACCAGGGTGTTCCTGGCCAATATCATGTCCTTGGTATTGGCCATCATGTCCCGGACGCGCCCGAACAGGTACTCCAGCTCCGAGATTGCCTTGTCGCTGAAGAGGATGTTCTCGGCGATTTTTCCCTTGATGGCCTGGGCGATGCGTCCCAGGTTCTCGCCGATGCGCTCTATGTGGGAGGGCAGGCCGGCGTACTTCATGGCCAGGTCGGTGTCCTTCTCCCCCTCTATGAGGCTCTCGGTAAGGGCGGGCATGCGCTCGCGGACGTGCTGGATGGAGGCCTCCACGTCGGCCATGACCTTGACGTTGCTGTAAATGAGGGCGGTGTACAGGCCGTCTATGCCCTCGACCATGGAGTCAATCAAGTCATGCATCTCGGTGACGAGGTCCTGAAAGGCCATGCGCATCCCTCCACGTTGCCGTTGTTTGTACCGAAGGCGCCCTGTCCGGCTTCATCTTAGCAAATCCGCAAAGGCGAGTAAATCGACCGGCCATGGGCTGCGCACAGAATTTTATCCGCCGATTAAATTTTTTTATTTGACCCTTTTCAGAGGGGTATATTAGGCTTAGTACTCATTTCCTCGTCTTCATGAACCAGAAAAACAACGAAGGAGGTCTGAGTCAGATGAAGAAGTACGACACGCCACTTCTGGACGAGCTAGAGAAAGGTCCGTGGCCCAGTTTCGTCACCGAGATCAAGAAGGCGGCCCAGAAGCACGAAGCGGCCGCGGATGAGCTCGGTCAGCTCGAGAAGTCCTACAAGACGAAGCGCGGCTACTGGAAGCACGGCGGCATCGTGGGCGTCCTGGGCTACGGCGGGGGAGTCATCGGCCGGTACTCCAACCTGCCGGACGAGTTCCCCGGGGTGGCCCATTTCCACACCGTGCGTATCAACCAGCCCAGCGGGTTCTACTACAAGTCGGACTCTCTCCGCGAGATCCTGGACCTCTGGGACAAGTACGGAAGCGGCCTGACCAACATGCACGGCTCCACCGGGGACATGGTCATGCTGGGATGCAAGACCGAGGCCCTGGAGCCCTTCTTCGCCGAGATTTCCTCCCGGGGCTGGGACCTGGGCGGTTCGGGTTCGGCCCTGAGAACCCCCAGCTGCTGCATGGGGGCCTCCAAGTGCGAATGGTCCAACATCGACACCATGAACCTGGCCAACACCCTCACCCAGGCCTACCAGGACGAGCTGCACAGGCCCATGTGGCCCTACAAGTTTAAGTTCAAGATCGCCGGGTGCGCCGTGGACTGCGTGGCCTCCATCGCCCGGGCCGACTGCTCCATCATCGGCACCTGGAGGGGGGACATCCAGATTGACCAGGGCGAGGTGGAGAACTACGCCAAGCAGGGCATGGACATCAAGGCCGAGATCGTGGACATGTGCCCCACGGGCTGCATGAGCTACGAGAGCAAGCTCGAAATCAACAACGCCGAGTGCTCCCGCTGCATGCACTGCATCGCCAAGATGACCAAGGCCCTCGGCCCCGGCCCCGAGAAGGGCGCGTCCATACTTATCGGCTCCAAGGCCCCCATCGTGGTGGGCTCGCTCCTGTCCTGGGTGGTGGTGCCCTTCATGAAGATGGAGCCCCCCTACGAGGAGTTCAAGGACCTCGCCGACAAGATGATCGAGTGGTGGGACGACAACGCCAAGCCCCGCGAGAGAATCGGCGAGCTCATCGAGGCCAAGGGCATGAGACCCTTCCTGGAGGCCATCGGCGTGGAGGCGCAGCCCCAGCAGGTCTACGAGCCGCGGAAGGACCCCTTCTTCTTCTGGAAGGATGAGGACCTCGGCTAAAACCGGAAAGAAAGATTTCATAAAGGAGGCTTGCCATCATGTCAGCACAGTGGCTTACCGAAACTGAAGCCAAGGAAAAGAGGCAGACGGACATCGGACCGCCGCATTACGAGAAGTTCCTTCCGCCGGTCATAAAGAAGAACTACGGCGACTGGAAGTACCACGAGCTCCTGGAGCCCGGGGTGAGCGTGCACGTGGCCAACTCGGGGGATAAGGTGTTCACCGTGCGGATCGGCTCCCCGCGGATTCTCTCCACCGACACCATCCGCGACATGCTGGAGGTGGCCGACAAGTTCTGCGGCGGCTACATCCGCTGGACCACCCGCAACAACGTGGAGTTCCTCACCGACAAGGAGGAGACCGTCAAGTCCCTGAAGGCCGAGCTGCAGAAGCGGGGCTACTCCGTCGGGGGCATCGGCCCGCGGGTCAGCAACGTCGTGCACACCCAGGGCTGGGTCCACTGCCACAGCGCCTGCACCGACGCCTCCGGGCTGGTCAAGGCCATGATGGACGAGTTCCACGACTACTTCGTGGAGAAGTCCCTGCCCAACAAGGTCCGGCTGGCCGTGGCCTGCTGTGTGAACATGTGCGGGGCGGTGCACTGCTCCGACATCGCCGTGGTGGCCGTGCACAGGAAGGTGCCGCACATCGACCACGAACTGGTGAAGAACATGTGCGAGATTCCCACCACCGTTGCCTCCTGCCCCACCAGGGCCATCAGTCCCGACCCGGGGAAGAAGAGCATAAAGATCAACGCCGATAAGTGCATGTACTGCGGCAACTGCTTCACCGTCTGCCCGCCCGTCGACATCCACAACCCCGAGAACGACGGCGTGGCCATCATGGTCGGGGGCAAGGTGGGCAGCCTGAGGAAGGGCCCCATGTTCTCGAAACTTGCCGTGCCCTACATCCCCAACGAGCCGCCCCGCTGGCCCACGGTCATCAAGCACCTCAAGACCATCCTGGAGACCTACGCAAGCCACGCCCGGAAGCACGAGAGGGTGGGCGAGTGGATAGAGCGCATCGGCTGGGAGAGGTTTTTCTCGCTGACCGGCATCCCGTTCACGTTCCAGCACATTGACGACTTCACCTTCATGCGTGATACACTGAGGACGTCGGCTGCGTTCAAATATTAAACCCATGTGGGGGGGCGGCGGGGCACCGTCCCCCCCGCAAGAAGGAGGCACGGGTATGGAGAAGGAGGAACTGAAAAATACGATCTTCGCCTTCGTCGAAAAGGCCAAGGGCAAGAAGAAGCTCAAGGAAAAGGACATCATCAAGGGTGTCTCGGCCGATGCCGGCGTGGAGAAGGACGAGGTGAAGAAAGCCCTGCGCGAGATGATTGACGTGGGCCGCCTGATGTACTCCTACGGCGGAGGCGCCAGCTCCGTGGAAATACCCAGTGAGGAGTATCTCCGGGAAAAGGGCATGATAAAGTAGCGCCTTGCCCGATAAAGCAAGCATTCCGAGGGTAGTCATTGCCGGCCTCAGGGGAGGGGCGGGCAAGACTACCCTTTCTGTTGGGCTGGTCCGTGCCTGGAGGAAACGGGGGCTTCAGGCCGTCTCTTTCAAGAAAGGGCCGGATTACATAGACGCGGGCTGGCTGGCCCAGGCCGCCCGGAGCCCCTGCTACAACCTCGACCCCTTCCTCATCGGCGAAAAGCGGGTGCTCTCCTCGTTTCTTGCCCATGCCGGGGGAGCGGACTGCGCGGTCATAGAGGGAAACCGCGGCCTGTTCGACGGCATGGACGCCGAGGGCAGCCAGAGCACCGCCAGAGTGGCGCGCATCCTCAAAAGCCCCGTCATCCTCATCGTGGACTGCACCAAGGCCACCCGCACGGTGGCCGCCCTGGTCTACGGGGCCAGGCGGTTCGAAAGGGGGGTGACGGTTGCGGGCGTGGTCCTCAACAACATAGCGGGAGCCCGGCATGAGGCGGTCACCCGGGAGGCCGTGGAGCGGCTGGCCGGGGTCCCGGTCCTCGGGGCCATCCCCCGCCTGGGCGGGGCCGAGTTCCCCGAGCGGCACATGGGCCTTGTGCCCTGGCAGGAGCACCCGGAGGTGGAAAGCGCCGTGGAGGCCACCGGCGAGCTGGTCACCCGCTACGTCGACCTGGAGAGGGCCTTTGCCGTGGCCCGGAGCGCTCCGCCCCTCACCCCCGTGAGGGAAGCGGAGCGTCCGCCGGCCGAAGGGGCGCCCGGCCCCCCGCGCGTGGGGGTCGTCCGGGACCGGGCCTTTCAGTTCTACTACCCGGAGAACTTCGAGGAGCTCCGGCGCCGGGGGGCGGAGGTCGTGGAGGTGAGCGCCCTCGGGGCCCACCGCCTTCCCCCCGGCCTGGACGCCCTGTACATCGGGGGCGGCTTCCCCGAGACGCACGCCCTGGCCCTGGCGGGAAACGGTCGCTTCCGCCGGAGCCTCCGGCACGCCGTGGAGGAGGGGCTTCCCGTCTATGCGGAATGCGGCGGACTCATGTACCTGGGGGAGAGCCTACGCCTGAAGGGAAAGCGCCACCCCATGGCCGGGGTCTTTCCGGTGAGCTTCCTCATGCACGAGAGGCCCCGGGCCCACGGCTACACCGTGGCAAGGGTGGTCCGGGCCAACCCCTTCTTCAGGCGGGGCACGGTGCTCCGGGGGCATGAGTTTCACTACTCGGAGGTGGCCGACCCGGAGGCCCTTCCGGGGGAGGCAGCCCTGGCCTTCAGGATGGAGCGAGGCACGGGCATTGCCCGTGGACGGGACGGCCTTTTCCGAAAGAGGGCCTTCGGCACCTATACCCACCTGCACGCCCTGGGCTCCCCGGAGTGGGCCGAGGGCATGATGCGGGCGGCGGGCCAGCACAGGCGGGCCCGGAAGCGGCCCTGACCCGGTTGTCCATGGACCTCAGAAAGCGCATTTCCCGCCTCCTTTCAAGCGGGGAGACCGAAGGTCTCCTCGCCCTGGCCCGCGAGGAGCCCCGGACGGTGCGGCTCCTCATATCCCGTTCGTACGACATGGAGGAGGCCTCCTCCTGGCGGGCCATCAGGGCCATCGGGCTCATCGCCGGGCGGATGCCCCAGGACCGGGCCCGGGGCCTCATCCAGCGTGTTCTCTGGATGATGCGGGAGGAATCGGGCACCAACCCCCGGAGCGGCCCGGACATCCTGGGCGAGGTCCTCAGGGCCAACCCCGACCCCTTCGCCGACGTGCTGCCCGTGGTCATCTCCTTCCACGAGGAGGAGTTCCTCCGCGCCGGGGCCCTCCGGGCCATGGCCCGCGTGGGGGAGGTCCGGCCCGACCTCACGGCGGCCTTCGCGCCCGTGGCCGAGGTCCACCTGGAGGACCCCGACCCCTCCGTGAGGGGCGCGGCCCTCATGGCCCTGGCCCCGCTGGGCAGGGAGCACTGCCTTCAGGTCCTGGCGAAGGCCGGAGATGAGGAGACTTTCCTTTTCTTTGACGGAGACGGCCTTCGCCCCGTCTCGGTCTCCGAGGCCGCCCTGGGGGCTGCACGGCGGATGGGCTGCCGAGGGGCCGGTGCTTCATGGAAAAAATAAGGAAAAGGTGTCTTATCTGAAAGAGCCCGCCTTCCCCGAGGAGGCTCCGGCTTTTTTCACATCCCCGCCCCCTCCCCGATCTTGTCCCTGAGCTTTCTCAACCTCCCCGGGGGCATGTCTTACAGGTCACGGGGTCCCTTCTGGCCGAGGGGCACGGCGGAGGTGCGCATGTCCGCCATCCCTCCGGAAGCCTTGCCGTAGCCCCTGAGCCCGGTGGGCACCCCGGGCATCGGGGTCTCCGCATTGTGTCAGCCAGGTGCGCATCCAGATGCGAAAGGCCGGAAAAGCGGTTATATTTTGTGAGGCGCCCCGGTCGAGGGGTCGATTTTTTTCCGTGCGTTGTGTAAAATACGGCGTCTGAAACGGTTTCAGGAAAGATTTTTTATAGGAACCGCCTCAAGGGCTCGTCTCTGGCATCGGGGGGAAACGGAGTGAGGGGAACGGTCCTCTGGGGGCTTGGTCTGCTTTTATTTCTTCTGGCGCAGGGCCCCGGAGGCGGCCCGGCCCTTGCCCAGGACCGGGGCCCCCTGGTCACGGTCAAGGGCACCAACATGGACATCCGGGAGCTGCTCACACGCCTGGGCGAGGCGCACGGGCTCAGCATGGTCATGGACGAGGGGCTCGAGGGAAGGGTCACGGTGGACGTCCATGACGTGCCCCTCTGGGACCTCCTGGGCGCTCTCCTTTCGGCCCGGCACTACACGTACCGCCTCTCAAAGGGAGGCAGTCTCCTGCTTATCGAGCCCATGGGCAAGCTCCAGGGGGAGGAGCAGGAGACGGAGGTCCGCGAGTTCCACCTCCGCTATGTCACCTTGACCGAGGACGTGGTGGCTTCGGTGCGGGGGCTCCTGAGCAGGCGGGGCAGTGTCTCCGCCGTGCGGGCCAACAACTGCCTTCTGGTCAAGGACATCCCCCTGGCGACCGCCCGGGTGGCGGAGTACCTGGAGAGCCTGGACAGGCGGCCGGAACAGGTCGTCATAGAGGCCAAGATCGTGGAAATCGAGAGCTCCCGGTCCCGGGACCTGGGCATAGAGTGGAACGGCACCGTCAGCGAAGAGTCCGGTGACGTTTTCGGCTCTCTGGGCTCGGTGGAGGGCTCGGCGGCCGTCAACCTGCCGCCCGGCACCGAGGAGGGCCTCACGCTGGGCTTCGGCCTCCTCACCGATACGGTCTCGGTGAACCTCACGCTGGCGGCCTTGCAAGAGGAGGGCTCGGCCAGGATACTGTCAAGCCCCCGGGTGATGGTGCTCAACAACCGGGAGGCCCGCATCACCACGGGGACCGAACTGCTCATACCCACCCTGGAGACCCAGACCCTCATCCAGACCGGGCAGGCCCCCCCGAAGAGCCGGGCCGAGACCTTCGCGGCCAACCTGGAGCTTTCGGTCACGCCCCGCCTGGTGGGGGGCGACGTGGTGGCCCTTACGATAGAGGCCAAACGCGAGGAGTTCGACTTCTCCCGCGAGGTGGAGGGTTTCCCGCCGAAGCTCTCCCGCACGGTGCGGACCGAGCTTCTGGTGGATGAGGGGACCACGGTGGTCATCGGCGGCATCAAGGTACAAAACACGTCCCAGAGGGAGAGCAGAGTCCCCTTCCTTTCCCGCATCCCCTTGCTCGGATGGCTCTTCAAGAGGCAGAGCAGGGACGAGGAGGCCAGGGAGCTCCTGGTCTTCATTACCCCCAGTGTCCTCGCCCCGGAGGACTCCGCGAAAGCTCCTTAGCAGCGCCCCCGTCCTGGGGTGTGACAAAGTCGCCCCAAAGATGGTATAATACTTAAATTTTTTGCCACAGGGAGGCGCACTCCCCCGTGACACTCTCCGCGACAAGGCCTGCGTCTTTCCCTTTCGAAAAAAGAAAAGGAGGTCGTTTTTTTCATGTGTACCATTTGCGGACACTTTGCCCATGGGGAGGCCATAGCCTCCACCGACGTCTTCGATATGCTGAAGAAGATGGAGCACCGGGGGCCCGACACCCACGGCGTCTACCTCGACGAAGAGGTGACCAGGGGGGAAGCCGTGGACGACCTGAAGGGGGCGCTCAAGCGGGAAAGCCGCATCGCCCTGGGACATTCCCGCCTGAAGATCGTGGGGCAAGAGAAGACCACCCAGCCCTTCCTCTCCTGCGACGGGCGCCTGGCCCTCATCCATAATGGGGAGATATACAATTACCGGAAGCTCAAGTCCCTTCTCCTTCGCCACCACGAGTTTCGCACCACGAGCGACAGCGAGGTCTTCGTCCACCTGCTGGAGGAAACCTACCGGGGGGACCTTCTGGACGCCGTGAGCAAGGTGGTGGGGCTCCTGGACGGCATGTACTCCCTGGCCGTCACCGACGGCAAGGACATCGTGGCCGCCCGCGACAGCATAGGCAAGAAGCCCCTGTACTACCTGACCAACAAGTCCGTCACCTACTTCGCCTCGGAGAAGAAGGCCCTCTGGAACCGGATGACCGAGCCCCGGAGGCTTCACCCCGGGGGGCTGCTCTCCATTACCGAAGAGGGGGCGGAGGTGCACGAGGGCTTCCCCCTTCAGTTTCCCCAGATAGACGTCGTGGAGTTCCGGGAGGCCGTGGAGCGGTACAAGGTCATGCTGCTCAGGGCCGTGGCGAAGCGCCTCGAGGGGTTGATGGAGAGCCATCTGGGGGTGATTTTCTCCGGGGGCATAGACTCCGTCCTGGTGGCCAAGCTCCTTCAGCGGGAGGGCAAGAACGTCATCTGCTACTGCACCGGGACCGAGGACTCCGGCGACATCGTGGCCGCCCGTGCGGTGGCCGGGGACCTGGGGCTGCCCCTGAAGACCACCATCATCGACGAGGCGATGGTGGAGGCCCTGGTGCCCGAGATCATACGCAACGTCGAGGAGGGAGGCCTCCTTCAGGTGGAAGTGGCCATCCCCATGTACCTGGCGGCCCGGATGGCCGCGGAGGACGGCATCAGGGTCATGTACACCGGACAGGCGGCCGACGAGCTGTTTGCCGGCTATCCCTGGTACAACGAGGTGCTGAGGAAGTACGGCTATCTCCGGCTGCACGAGAAGCTCTGGGAAGACCTGAACTACCTGTACACCGACACCCTGGAGCGCGAGGACAAGCTGACCATGGCCCATTCCATCGAGCTTCGGGCCCCCTACCTGGACAGGGACGTCATCCGCACGGCCATGCGCATCTCGCCGCGGCTCAAGCTGGAGGGGTGGGAGGACAACCTCAGAAAGAGGGTCCACCGCCAGGCCGCCGTGGAGCTGGGCGTGCCCCCCTACCTGGCCTTCCGGGCCAAGGACCCGGCCCAGTCCGGCTCCGGCATCCACGGCATCATCGAGAACATCGCCAAGGGCAAGGCCGGCCAGATAGACAAGACCCTGGTGGAGAAGAACCTCAAGCGGGACAAGGGCAGCCTCTACCGGTACGAAGAGGAGATGTACGGCGAAGCCCTCACCCGCTCGTACCTGCAGCAGATAGAGGAAGACATCAGGGAGCGGTACGTGCAGCCTTTCCTGGTGGCCTGATGAGGCGGCCCGTGAAGCTCACGGTCGCCCTGGTGCAGACGAGCTACAACTCCGCGGATCTGGCCGGCCACGTGGCCCGCCTCAAGGACGTGGTCAGGGAGAACCGCGAGTGCGACCTGATTGTCTTTCCCGAGCTCATCCTGCACGGGCACCCCTCCGATGAGAGGCCCGCGGGGTTTCTCTACAGGCGGATGAAGGCCTGGCACAGCTCCGTCTCGGAGGAGTTTTACGGCTTTGTCAAAGACGTGGACGCCCGCGTCATCATCGGGGAGGTCCGGCGCAGGGGCGAGCGCTTCTATAACGTGGCCACCTATGTGGACCGCCACGGCGTGGACCGGTATGCGAAGACACACGTGCACTGGACCGAGCAGTTCGTGCCCGGCAGGCGCCTGAAGAGCTTTCAGACACCCTTCGGCAAGGTGGGAGTCAACATCTGCTTCGACGGCGCCTTCTCGGAGGTCTGGCGCGCCCTCGCCCTCACCGGCGTTCCTGTCATCGCCAACATATCGGCCGTGCCCGCCACCTTTCCGGTCCGGTACATGTGGAGGCGTCTTCGGGGGGCGGCCATCTTCAACGAGGTCTTCGTCCTGTATGCAAACCGGGCGGGAGACTTCTTCTCCGGCCACAGCGCGGTCTTCGGCCCCCGGGGGGACCTTTTGGCCAGCGCGGGCATGGAGGAGACCGTCCTTCGCGTGAGGCTCGACCTGGAGGAGGTCACCCGGTGGAGGCGGGAGGAGACGATTTACCCCAACCGGCGGCCCCTTCTGTACAGGGAGATAGTGCGCCGCCGGCCGCCGACCCCTTCCCCTCCCGAAATGGGGTAAACTACCCGTATCCGGAAAGCCTTCACGGGGAGGAGGCGGTGCCTCGGGACGATGCCTTGCACGCAATATTCGGCGTAAACCTCGCTCTCAGGCGGGCGGAGCGCGTCCTGGTCTTCACGGACCTTCCCTCCCCGGAGGAAAACCTCGAGGAAAAGGAGCGGGAGCAAAGGCGGCGCCTTCCGGCCCTGGCCCGGCGCCTTGCCCGGGTGGGCAGGGAGGACTTCGGGGCCCAGGTGCGGTACGTCGAGTTCGGGGCCACCGGAAGCCACGGGGCCGAGCCCCCCTCGGAGCTCTGGCGGGCCGCCTTCGGCGACAGGGCGGTGGATGCGCTCCGGGACGCCGGCCTTCTGGCTCCGCTCATCGCCAAGACCCTCCCGGAGGAGGGCCTGGCCCGGGCGGAGGAGATATTGCTTTCCGCCCGGGGGGAGGCCGTCCAGGCCGTGGCCGCCCTTTCGCACTACTCCACCAGCCACACGGCCTTCCGGCGCTTTCTCACCCGCCTTGCAGGGGCCCGGTTTGCGAGCATGCCGCTTTTCGACGAAGAAATGCTTTCGGGCCCCATGCTGGTGGACTGGCAGGCCATGGCCCGAAGGACCCGTGCGGTGGCGGCCCTCCTGGGGGCGGCCCGCCAGGTGCAGGTAACGACGCCGGAAGGCACCTCGCTGACCTTCTCCACCGGCGGCCGTGAGGGCGAGGCCGATACGGGGCTTCTCTCGGAGCCCGGCTCCTTCGGAAACCTTCCGGCCGGGGAGGCCTACCTCGCTCCCCTGGAAGGAACGGCCCGGGGCAGGCTCGTCCTCCTCTGGGCGCCCACGCGGAAACTTGCCTCCCCGGTCACCCTCCAGGTGGAGGGCGGACGGGTGAGGCACATAGAGGGCCGGGAGGAGTTCGCCTCCACCCTGGCTGGGCGGCTCTCGGAGAGAGAGGAGAACGCCAACGTCGCCGAGTTCGGCGTGGGCACCAACGACAGGGCCTCCCGGGCGGACAACATTCTGGAGTCGGAGAAGATACTGGGCACCGTGCACGTGGCCCTCGGGGACAACAGCGCCTTCGGCGGCAGGGTGAAAACGCCCTTTCACCAGGACTTCGTCTTCTTCGGCCCCACGGTGGTCCTGACCCTCGGGACGGGGGAGCGGCGAAGCCTTCTCCGGGAAGGCACCCTCGCCCTTTAGGGCATCGGTCGAGGCCTCTGTAGAAACGGGCAAGGAAAGGAGGTCGTCATGCAATCCCTTGTGGTCCTGGTCACCACTGCGAGCGAGGAGGAAGCAGCCCGCATCGGCCGGGCCCTGGTAGAGGAGAAGCTGGCCGCCTGCGTGAACATCCTGGGCAATGTCCGCTCGATATTCACCTGGGAGGGCGAGGTGCAGAGCGAGGCGGAAGCGCTCATGGTGGTCAAGACCGGCGAGCACCTCTTCGAGGCGCTGGCAGACAGGGTGCGGGAGCTTCACAGCTACGCGGTCCCCGAGGTCATCGCCCTGCCCATACGGCTGGGCTTGCGGGAATATCTCAAGTGGATGAAGGAGGTGACCCGGCCGTGAGCCGCATTTTATTGTATTTCCAAAATTGAAAATATTAATTTATAATATCTCCCGAAAGTCGATACCGGGGAGAGACGAAGGGGGGGAGGAAGATTTCAGGGGCACCGGGGGATGAAAAGGGCCCGGAAGCGCCTTTTCCGCAAGGCGAGGCGCACTTCAGAGCGGTTTTCGAGAACCTGCCCGCCGGAATGGGCATCGTGGACCTCACGGGGAAGCTCATCCAATGCAACCCCGCTCTTGAGGGCATCCTGGGCTATAGTGCGTCGGAACTGGAGGGCATGAGCTTCCTGGCCTTCACGCATCCGGAGGACAGGGAGAAGGACATGGCTTTCTTCCAGGACCTGGCCGCCGGCAAACTTTCGAGCTACCGCAGGGAGAAGCGGTGCGTCAGGAAAGACGGCTCCCTGCTCTGGGGCAACCTCTCGGTCTGTCTCATCACCGGAGAGGCGGGGAAGCCCCTTTTCGCCGTGGGCCTGCTCGAGGACATAACGGAGCGCAAGCGCGCGGAGGAAGCCCTCAAGCTCTTCTCCGCCGCGGTGGAGGAGGCCCCCGACGGCATCCAGCTCGTGGACCTGGACGGGCGCATTCTCTACTCGAACAAGGCGGTCCAGGACATCTACGGCTTTCCCCCGGAGGAGCTCGTGGGAATGCCGGTGGGCCGGATGAACGCCGACCCCTCCTTTGCCGAGCGGGTCATCCTGCCCGCGCTGCTCGAGAAGGGGCGCTGGGAGGGGGAGGTGATGGTGCGGCACTGCCGGGGACGGGATTTTCCCATCTGGCTCAGCACCTCAATTGTCGCCGACGTCCTGGGGGAGCCCATGGCCATGGTGGGGGTCATCCGGGACGTCACCG
Organism: Nitrospirota bacterium; assembly: GCA_037386965.1. Classification (NCBI taxonomy): domain Bacteria; kingdom Pseudomonadati; phylum Nitrospirota; species Nitrospirota bacterium. The sequence continues at coordinate 41,507 of JARRLN010000011.1, read as the reverse complement.
AAAGGCGGCGGATGGAGGAGCAGCTTCGCCAGAGCATCAGGGAGAAGGAGACCCTTATCAAGGAGATACACCACCGGGTGAAGAACAACCTCTCGGTGGTCTCGAGCCTCCTGAGGCTTCAGTCCGGCCGGAGCAAGGACCGCGAGACCCGGGACCTTTTTGAGGAGAGCAGAAACCGCGTCCTTTCCATGTCCCTCATACACGAGAAGCTCTACCGCTCGGAGGACCCGGTGCGGGTGGACGTGCGGGACTACATCGGCAGCCTGGCCCGGGAGCTCTTCGAGTCGTACCGCACCTCGGAGGTCGCCCTGGAGATAAACGTGCCGGAGGACGTCTTCCTCGACATCGACACCATGATTCCCTGCGGCCTCATCCTCAACGAGCTTCTGGGCAACGCCCTCAAGCACGCTTTCCCCGGTGGGCGCCGGGGGCGCGTCTCGGTGGGGTTTGCCCGTGTGGAGGGGGGGCGGCTCACGCTTTCCGTCCGGGACGACGGCGTGGGGATGCCCCAGGGCTTCGCCCCCGGGGAGACCGGCACCCTGGGGATGGAGCTCGTCTCCTCGCTGCTTGAGCAGTTGGACGGCGCCATGGACATCCGCTCCGGCCAGGGCACGGAAGTGAGGATAACCTTCGCCGAGGGGCGGCCGGACCGGTAAGGGGCCTTCTCTTCCTTGTCTTCGCCCTCCGGCGCATCCCGGGGGGAAAAGACCTGCCTTCTCCTCGGGCTTTTTCGTGCCGGGGAAATGAACTATAATATGCGCATGTCCGCTTCCCGTGGCATCGTGCGCGCGGGAGGCGGCCCGGGGGTTGGGTTTTCGCGTTCGTACGGCGGTTTTCCTCATCGAAGGAGCTCAAGCGCCCATGACCAATGAACAGTTCCTGACACAGCTCATCCGTCTCAGGCGGCGGGTGCGGGACCTGGAGGAGAGGGCCCTCGGTGCGGGGCCACCCCCCGGCGGACCGGAGACCCGCGCCCCGTCCGCCGCAGCCGGTCCCCTTTTTGAGCATGCCATCAACGGCATCGCCACGTTTCAGGTCCTCGAAGACGAGAGGGGCCGCCCCCGGGACTTTGTCTTTCTGGACGTAAACCCCGCCTTCGAGAGCCTAACGGGCCTTTCCCCCGACAGGGTGCGGGGCAGGAGCGCTCCGGAGATGCTGCCCCCGGTGCGGGGCCTGGAGGGGGGCTGGAGGAACTTCCTGGCCGATGCGTCCCGCTCGGCGGAGCCCCTGCAGGTGGAACTCTACTGCGAGAGCTTCCGGGGGTGGCTCTCCGTCTCCGCCCGCCGCTTGCGCCAGGGCTCCCTGGTGGCGAGCTTCTCCGACATAACCGAGCGGGTCACGGCCGAGGAGGCCCTCCGGGAAAGCGAGGAGAGGTTCCGGAGCATCTATGACCAGTCGCCCCTGGGGGTGGAGCTGTATGACCGGGAGGGCTGGCTTCTCTATGCCAACAGGGCGAGCCTGGACATCTTCGGCGTCCGGGAGCCCTTCGAGATGAGGCGGGTCAAGCTCTTCGACGACCCGCACATCCCGGCAAAGGCAAAGGGCAAGCTCCTGGAGGGCAAGAAGGTCTCCTTCACCGTCCCCTTCGACCTGGAAAGGGAGAAGAAGGAGCGCCAGGTCCGGAGCCGGAAGTCCGGGGTCCTTTACGTGGAGATGCACATTGCCCCGCTGGGGCCGGACCTGCGGGACTATGGGTATCTGATGCAGCTTCAGGACGTCACCGCGCGCAAGCTCAAGGAGGAAGAGCAGGCCCGGGCCCGGGACGAGCTGGAGCGTATCGTGGGCGAACGCACCCGGGAGCTGAGCGAGGCGAACAAGAGGCTCCGGGCCGAGATGAGCGGACGGGAGCAGGTGGAGGCACGCCTGCGCGAATCGGTCAGAGAAAAGGAAATCCTTCTCAAGGAGGTCTACCACCGGGTCAAGAACAACCTGCTGATGATATCCAGCCTCCTGAGGCTCCAGTCCGCGCAGCTGAAGGACCGGGAGGCCCGGGACCTCTTCAGGGAGAGCCGCGACAGGGTGCGCTCCATGAGCCTCATCCATGAGAAGCTTTATCAGTCCGCGGACATGGCCAGCATCGACCTCAGGGACTACATCCGCAACCTGGCCGTCTACCTCTTCCGCTCCTACAGCACCGACGCCTCCAACGTCAACCTCGTCATCGACGTGCCTCCCGTCTCCCTGGACGTCGACACCATCATCCCCTGCGGCCTTATCCTGAACGAGCTCATCAGCAACGCCCTGAAGCACGCCTTTCCCGAAGGCAGGACCGGGGAGGTGCGCATCAGTCTCCGGCAGGAGGACGAAAACAGCTACGAGCTTCTCGTCCGGGACACCGGGGCGGGCCTTCCCGCGGGCCTTGACGTCCGCCGCACCGAGACCCTGGGGATGCAGCTCGTCTGCTCCCTGGCGGAGCAGCTCGGCGGGAGGCTTGAGGTGCAAAGCGACGGGGGGACGTCCTTCAGGATAACCTTCCGGGAGAAGGCCTCACCGGCCTCCTCATAGGGAGGCCAGCACGTCCTTGAGCGCCCGGAGGAGCCTGTCCACGTCCTCTTCGCCGTGGGCGGCGGTCACGCTCAGGCGTATCCGGGGCGTGGGTACGGTGGGCGGGCGGATGGCCGGTGCGTAGATGCCCCGCTCGCGAAGGCCCCGGGCCACGCGGAGCGTGCGCTCCACGTCTCCGGGGAAAACCGGGAGAATGGGCGTTTCGGAGCGGCCTGTGTCGAGGCCCAGCTCGCCGAGCCCCCGGTGCAGGAGCTCCCTGTTTCTCCAGAGCCTCTCGACCTCCGGCACGGGCTCGCGGGAGACGATGCGCACGGCCTCCAGCGAGGCCGCGACCACCGCGGGGGGAAGGGCCGTGGAGTAGACGAAGCTTCGCGCCGCCTGCACGAGCCACTCTATGGCGGCCCCCTCCGCCGCAGCGAAGGCGCCGTAGGAGCCCAGGGCCTTGGAGAAGGTCCCCATCTGAATGACGCGTCCCCCGGGGGCAAGGCCCGCGTGGCTGAGCGCCCCCCTGCCGCCGCCCAGCACCCCGGTGCCGTGGGCGTCGTCGAGGTAAAGGAGGGCGTCGTAGCGCTCGCAAAGCGACAGGATGTCCCGGAGGGGGGCGACCGTGCCGTCCATGCTGAAGACCGTGTCGGTGGCCACTATCCGCTTTCCCGAGACGGCGACCTTTCCCAGGAGCTTTTCCAGGTGCTCCATGCTCCGGTGTCGGTAGCGGTAGGTCATGGCCCGGGCCAGGCGGGTGCCGTCGACGATGCTGGCGTGGTTGAGCTCGTCGGAGAGAATGACGTCTCCCCGGCCGGCCAGGGCCGGCAGGATGCCCGTGTTTGCCTGGAAGCCCGAGCCCAGAAGGAGGGCGTCCGGGGCGCCCTTCAGGGCGGCGGCGGCCGTCTCCAGCTCTCTTTGAAGGGTGCTGCCCCCGCCCAGAAGCCGGGCCGCCCCGCCCCCGGTGCCCTCCCTTTGGAGGGCACGGCGCGCCGCCTCCTTCAGGCGGGGGTCCGCGGCCAGGCCCAGGTAGTCGTTGGAGGCGAAGTTCAGAAGCTCCCTGCCTTCCATCCGCAGGTGGCGCGCCTGGGGGCCTTCGCGGTCGTTCCTTTCCCGCAGAAGCCCCGCCGCCTTGAGCCTGATGAGCCGTTCCTGGAACACGGACTATTTTATCATTAATTCTTATCAGCTTATAAATGCGGCCCAAGGTTCTTGACTCCGATTCGCACCATATGATAATCTCACAAAGTTTTCATTTCCATTCGCAGGCTTTTCACTTTCAATTAAGGGGAATGCGCAAGTGCTGGAACTGAACTATTGGTTTTTTGTCCTCGTGGCGAACTTCCTCGTCCTGACGTACATCCTGAACCGCATACTTTTCGCTCCTCTGCTCAAGCTGTTTCGGGAAAGGGAGGAGGCCATATCCGGCAGGCTCATGGCGGCGCGGGGCATGACCGAGGACCGGGAGGCCAGGCTGGAGGAGCTCAAGCGCGAGATGGCCGCCGCCTCGGCGCGGGCGCGGGATGCCTTCGATGCCCTGAAGCAGGAGGGGCTGGAGAGGCAGAGGGAGCTTCTGAAGAAGACGGGGGATGAGGCTTCCGCCCTGGTGGAGAAGGCGCGGGAGGAAATCAGGGCCGAGTCCGACCGGGCCCGCCAGTCCCTCAGGAAGGACGTGGAGACCTTCTCCGAGGACATCGTAAGCAAGCTTATAGGGGTATGACGAGCATGAAGGAGCTGGCAAAGAGATACCTGCCCCTGGTCCCGGGCGCTCTTTTCCTTTGCGCCCTGCTGGCCGGGCCCGTTTTCGGGGCCCCCGAGGGGGGCGGGGAGGAGCACGGCTCCGTCCTTCTGGGCTTCCTGTGGCAGCTGATAAATTTCGCCATCCTGGCGGCCGCCCTCATCTATTTCGGAAGAAAGCCCGTCAGAGACTTTTTCCGCACCCGGAGCGAAACCATCAAGAAGAGCCTCGACGAGGCACGGGAGGCCAAGGAGCTGGCCCAGAAGGCCCTCGACGAGGTGGAGCAGCGCCTGAGGGAGAAGGACAAGGAGGCCGAGGAAATGATGCGGCTCTCCACGGAGAGAGGCGGACGGGAGCGCGACCGCCTTCACGAGGAGGGCGAGCGCCTCAGCCAGAAGATTCTGGAGCAGGCCAGGGTGAACATAGACTTCGAGCTGAACCAGGCCCGCGCGGCCATCAAGGCCGAGGCCGTGGAGCTGGCCATGGAGCTGGCCGAAAAGAGGCTGGAAGGCAAGATAACCAAGGACGAGCAGGAGCGCCTCCTGGAAGAGGCCCTCGGGAAGATAGAGAAGGAATGAAGAACAACCGGAACGCAAAACGCTACGCGCGGATGTTCCTCGGGGCCGTGGGAGAGGACGCCCCCGGAGCCCTGGAGGAGCTGGCCCTGGTGGACGCCCTCCTGGGGCGGAGCGAGGACTTCAAGAACTTCCTCCTGAACCCCGTGTTCACCGACGAGGAGCACCAGAAGGGCCTGGAGGCGGTGGGCTCCCGGGCGGCCCTGTCTCCGACGACGGTGAAGTTTCTGACGTTTCTCTCCGAGGAGGCTGCGGCGGGGGCCATTCCGGAGATACTGAGGCACGCCGTGGCCCTCTATGCCGAGAGGCGCGGCCTGGCCAAGGCCACGGTGGTTACGCCCATGCCCCTGAACGGCTCTTACGCGGCCAGGCTCAAGGAGGCCCTGAAGAGGGTCTCCGCCAGGGAAGTGACCGTGGAGTTTCAGACCGACCCTTCCCTTCTGGGGGGCGTGCTTGTAAAGATGGGCAGCACCATGTTCGACGGGAGCATCAGAGGACAGCTGCGGCTCCTCAAAGATGAGCTGATAAAGGGGTGAGACAATGGAAATCAAGGTCGACGAAATAAGCGAGCTCTTGCGCAAGCAGATAACCGCCTTCGAAAAGAAGGTCGACGTCAGCGAGGTGGGCACGGTGGTCTCCGTGGGCGACGGCATTGCCCGCCTGTACGGGCTGGACAACTGCATGGCCGGCGAGCTCCTGGAGTTTCCCAACAACGTCTTCGGCATGGCCCTGAACCTCGAGGAGGACGCCGTGGGCGCGGTCCTCTTCGGTTCGGACGCCTTCGTCAAGGAAGGCGACGTGGTCAAGCGCACGGGGACCATCATGTCGGTGCCGGTGGGCGAGGCTCTCCTGGGGCGCACGGTCAACGCCATCGGACAGCCCATCGACGGCAGGGGCTCCATGGAGACGGGCGAGAGCAGGTTCGTCGACGTGGTGGCCCCGGGCATCATCGAGCGGCAGCCGGTGCGCGAGCCGCTTCAGACCGGGCTGAAGGCCATCGACTCCATGATTCCCATCGGCCGCGGCCAGCGGGAGCTCATCATTGGCGACCGGCAGACCGGCAAGACGGCCATCGCCCTGGACGCCATCATCAACCAGAAGAACTCCGGCGTCGTCTGCATTTACGTGGCCGTGGGGCAGAAGCGCTCGAGCATCGTCAACACCGTGAAAATCCTGGAGGAAAACGGGGCCATGGAGCACACCATCGTGGTTTCGGCCACGGCGAGCGAGCCGGCCCCGCTTCAGTACATCGCTCCGTACACGGGGTGCGCCATCGGCGAGTACTTCAGGGACAAGGGGGGCCACGCCCTCATCATCTACGACGACCTGAGCAAGCAGGCCACGGCCTACCGGCAGCTTTCCCTGCTTCTGAGGCGCCCGCCGGGGCGGGAGGCCTACCCCGGGGACGTCTTCTACCTGCACTCCAGGCTGCTTGAGCGGGCGGCCAAGCTCTCCGACGAGAAGGGAGGGGGCTCCCTGACCGCCCTGCCCATCATCGAGACCCAGGCCGGCGACGTCTCGGGCTACATTCCCACCAACGTCATCTCCATCACGGACGGCCAGATATACCTGGAGCCGGAGCTTTTCTACGCCGGCGTCAGGCCGGCCGTCAACGTGGGCCTTTCGGTCAGCCGCGTGGGCGGCGCGGCCCAGACCAAGGGGATGAAGCAGGTGGCCGGCACCCTGAGGCTCGACCTGGCCCAGTACCGGGAGCTTGCGGCCTTTGCCCAGTTCGGCTCCGACCTGGACAAGTCCACGCTGGCCCAGATAGAAAGAGGCAAGCGCATGGTGGAGCTCCTGAAGCAGGACCAGTATGAGCCCCTTGCCGTGGAGGAGCAGGTCATCACGCTGTTTGCGGCCACCCAGGGCTACCTGGACGACCTGCCGGTGGAGGCCGTGCGGAAGTTCGAGGCCGAGCTGCTTCAGTACATCCGGGACGCCGGGCGGGAGGCGGCCGCGGAGGTCCGGGAGAAGGGCGCCCTCGACGAGGACCTCAAGGGCAAGCTCCGCGGTGTCCTGGACGACTTCAAGAAGGGATTTCAGCCCTAGCAGGGGACCATGGCAACGCTGAGAGACATACAGCGGCGCATCCGGGCCGTCAAGAGCACCCGGCAGATTACCCGGGCCATGAAGATGGTCTCGGCGGCCAAGCTCCGCCGGGCCCAGGGCCGGATGCTGGAGCTGAGGCCCTACGCCGACAAGATGCAGTCCGTCATAGAGGGCCTGGCGGCGCGCACGAAGGAGGAGGCCCATCCCCTTCTGGCCGTGCGGCCCCGGCACAACGTCGAGGTTCTGGTCATCACCTCGGACAGGGGGCTCTGCGGGGCCTTCAACACCAACATCCTCCGCTCGGCCTCCGCGCTGATGGCCGAGCTGGGCAAGGAAGAGGTGAACTCCGTTTCCGGCGGGCCGGTGGATGCGGGTGTTAGCGTCGTGGGCAAGAAGGCGCGGGATTATTACAGGCGCAGAAGAATCGAGGTCAGCAACACCTGGGTCGGCCTCTCGGGGAAGATATCCTTCCGTGAGGCCCAGCAGATAGCCGCCGGCATGACTTCCCGCTTCATCGAGGGCGACCTGGACGAGGTCTACATGGTCTATAACGAGTTCGTCAACGTCATCCGGCAGCAGGTGCGGGCCGTAAAACTCCTGCCCATGGCGGCGGGGGAGGAGGCGGCCGGGGGGGCCGAGGCGGGCCCCGCGGCGGGGTACATCTACGAGCCTTCCGAGGAGCTGCTCCTGGACGCCCTGCTGCCCAAGAACGTGGAGGTCCAGGTGTACCGGGCGCTCCTGGAGTCGCAGGCCTCGGAGGAGGCCGCGCGGATGTCTGCCATGGAAAACGCCACCAAGAGCGCCAACGAAATGATAGAGAAGCTCACCTTGCAGTACAACAAGGCGCGCCAGGCGACCATCACGGCGGAGCTCATGGACATCGTGGGCGGGGTGGAGGCCCTGAAGGCCTCGTAGCCCCCGCCCTGGGGATAGAGAACAGAAATGGAGGGAGAAGGGATGCAGGAGAACGTCGGAAAAGTCGACCAGGTCATCGGCGCGGTCGTGGACCTGGAGTTCGAAGATAAAATGCCCGAGATCTTGAACGCCGTCAAGATCGAGCAGGCCCCCGACCCCGAAAAGGGCACCCCGGGCTTCAACCTTACCCTGGAGGTGGCCGCCCACCTGGGCGAGAACAAGGTTCGCACCATCGCCATGGGGGGCACCGACGGCCTGGTCCGGGGCACGCCGGCGCTGGACACCGGGCAGCCCATCAGCATCCCGGTGGGCGAAGGCACCCTGGGGAGAATCATCAACGTGGTCGGCGAGCCCCAGGACCAGCTGGGCCCGGTCAAGTGCGAGAAGCGCAGCCCCATCCACAAGGAGGCCCCGGAGTTCGTGGAGCAGAACCCCTCCACGGAGGTCTTCGAGACGGGCGTGAAGGTGTTCGACCTGCTGGTCCCCTTCGTCCGCGGCGGAAAGATGGGCATGTTCGGCGGCGCCGGGGTGGGCAAGACCGTCATCATCATGGAGATGATCCACAACATCGCCATGAAGCACGGCGGCGTCTCCTGCTTCGCTGGCGTCGGGGAGCGCACGCGCGAGGGCAACGACCTGTACCGCGAGATGAAGGAGTCGGGCGTTCTGGACAAGGTCGCCCTGGTCTACGGGCAGATGAACGAGCCCCCGGGGGCTCGGTTGAGGGTGGCCCTGAGCGCCATCACCACGGCCGAGTACTTCCGGGACGAGGGGCAGGACGTCCTGATATTCATCGACAACATTTTCCGCTATACCCTGGCGGGCTCCGAAGTCTCGGCCCTCCTGGGACGGATGCCCTCGGCGGTGGGCTACCAGCCCAACCTGGGGACCGACATGGGGGTGCTTCAGGAGCGCATCACCACCACGAAGAAGGGCTCCATCACCTCCATGCAGGCCATCTACGTGCCGGCCGACGACCTGACGGACCCGGCGGTGGCCACCGCGTTCACCCACCTGGACGGCACCGTCGTTCTCTCGCGGCAGATATCGGAGCTGGGCATCTATCCCGCCGTGGACCCGCTGGACAGCACCTCCCGCATCCTGGACCCCCGGGTCCTCGGAGAAGAGCACTACAAGGTGGCCCGGAGCGTGCAGATGATCCTTCAGCGCTACAAGGAGCTGCAGGACATCATCGCCATCCTGGGCATGGAGGAGCTGTCCGAGGACGACAAGCTCACCGTGGCCCGGGCCCGGAAGATACAGCGGTTCCTCTCTCAGCCCTTCCACGTGGCCGAGACCTTCACCGGGACCCCCGGCAAGTACGTCAAGCTGGAAGACACCATCAAGGGCTTCAATGACATTGTCGAGGGCAAGTACGACGCCATGCCCGAGCAGGCCTTCTACATGGTGGGCACCATGGAAGAGGCCGAGGAGAAGGGCCGCCAGCTGGGCTGGGAAGGATAGGGGATGGCCGAGAAGCTCAGGCTCGACATCGTCACCCCCTACGGGGCCGTCTTCAGCGACGAGGTGGACGAGGTGACGGCCACCGGAAGCGAGGGCGAGTTCGGGGTGCTGCCGGAGCACGCTCCCTTCGTCACGACCCTCAGGGCGGGCCTGTTTCAGGCGCGCAAGGACGGGCAGCCCCTGTACTTCTTCGTGGGCTGGGGCTATGCGGAGGTGGGGCCCGAGAAGACGGCCGTCCTGGCCGACAGTGCGGAGCGCGCCGAGGACATCGACGTCGAGAGGGCCATGGAGGCCAAGCGGAGGGCCGAAGACCGTCTCAAGGAGCAGGAAGACGTGGACTTCACCCGGGCGGAGGCGGCCCTGGAGAGGGCCCTGACGCGGATTCACATAGTCGAGAGAGTCGTCGGGCGGTAAAGCCTCCCCAGAGGGGGGGCGCCGTGTCCTGGTGCCCGGCAGGGTCACGCCAGGTGGTAAAGGGGGGCCGATATGGGCGCTGGGGGCATCGGCGCCGGGCGCGGATGAGGGAGCCCGGGACGGGTGAGGACATCCCCGGGCGGTTTTATGGGGCGCTGGGCCTGCGCGGAGGGTTGACAAGAATCGCTTTCATGTGACATATTTTATAGCACGGTTTTTTTAAGATGTACGTACCGGGCCGCTGAAGAGCAGATGGAATGCGGCCTTTTTTATTTCTCATCGTGCGGCCTCTGCTCCGCCTCAAGCGGCGGTCAGACGGCGGGGGGTTCGAGCCGCGGCGAAGAGGAAGGTGGTGAGACACCCGAAGTTCAAAGCTGCCGGCCTGTGGGCCGGACAGGGCCGCCGGAGGGAGATATCCCATTGCCCGAGGGGCGGGGCATGTCCGAACCGCAGGGACGCCGTGCTGCTTCCGCCGAAAGGGGTGCGGAACCACGAAGAAAAGAAGGAAGGTTGATATAATTGGAAATACGGGTCAACGACAATGATGTCGAAAAAGCCCTGAAAGTCCTCAAGAGGGAGGTCCAGAAGAACGGCCTCCTCGGGGAGCTGAAGAAGCGCCGCTACTACGAGAAGCCCTCCGAGAAGCTGCGCCGCAAGCAGAGGGAGTCCCGCAAGCGCCAGCTCAAGAGCCAGAGAAAGCGCCGCTGAGGGATGTGGTTTTTTTAAAGGCCCGCCCGCCGATCCCGGGGGCGGGCCTTTTTTGTGCTCCCAGAGCTCACCTTCTCCTGTCCCTCAGGGCGGGCAAACGCCGCCGGGCCTCCTGCACCAGCGCCGGGTCCAGCTCCGCCGGAAACACGCCCTCCCCGTCCCCCGCCACAAGCAGGGTCTCCCCTTCGGGGCCGAAGACCGCCGAGTCCCCGCAGTAGGCGATGCCGTTTCCGTCCGTCCCCACGCGGTTTACCCCCACCACGAAACACTGGTTCTCGATTGCCCTGGCCCTGAGGAGCACCAGCCAGTGCTCCCTCCGGCTGCGGGGCCAGTTGGCCAGGACGAACAGGGCGGCGGCCCGGGGGGCCACCTCCCTGAAAACCTCGGGGAACCGGAGGTCGTAGCAGATGAAAACGCTTGCCTCCATGCCCTCGATGCCGAAGAGCACCGGCCCCTCGCCGGCCTCGAAGCAACGTTCCTCCCCCGCGGGGGAGAAGGGATGCATCTTGGCGTACCGGGCAAGGAGGCCTCCCTCGGCATCCCAGACGCCGGCCAGGTTCCTGGCCCTCCCGCCCCGGGCCCGCTCGGCATAGCCCGCCACCACGGCGACCCTGCACTCGCGGGCCAGGTCGGCGAGAAAGCGCTCCGTGCCGGAGTCCTCGCGCAGGGCGTCCACGTTCATGGTAAATCCCGTGGAGAACATCTCCGGAAGAACGCACAGGCGGGCTCCTCCGGCCCCGGCCTCCGCAGCGAGGGCCCGGGCACGCTCGTGGTTGCGGGCCGGGTTCTCCCATGCCCCGTCCATCTGAAGAAGGGCTATTTTCACGAAAAATGCGCCATTCGCGGACTTCCCGCATTTTACCACAGCGAAGAAGCCGCGATACGTTTTCGGCGTTGACGTGCAGTGGACCACCTGTGTCCCCTTCCCGCCAAAACCATGAAGAGGCACACGTTTTTCCTCCGGCGCGGGAGCTGTCTGGAAAATGTGTGAGGCTCATAAGATGTGTTGAAGCGCTCCCCGTTTCGCGATACAATGGGGCCATGGCAGGAGGCTTTTTCAGGAAATCCGTCCTCCCCGTTCTGGTCCTTCTGGCCTTTGTGCTTTCGCCGGGCAGGGGGCTGGCCCACGAGCGCGTCCTGAGGACCAGCGATGGCGAGACCATCAGCCGCGAGCAGATGTACAAAGAAATCCGGGACGTGCGCCTCGTCTTCATGGGCGAGGCTCACACGTACGCGCCCCACCACAGGGCGGAGCTCGAGGTCCTGAAGGCGCTGCACGGGTCCCGGAAAGACGCCCTGGCCGCGGGCCTCGAGATGTTCAGGTCCAGGGACCAGAAAGCCCTGAACGAATGGGTGGCGGGGGAGCTTTCCGAGGAGCGTTTCAGCGCCATCTACCTGGCCAACTGGGGCTATCCGTGGCGCTTCTACCGGCAGATATTTCTCTATGCGCGCCGGGAGAAGGTCCACCTGATAGGGCTCAACGTTCCGAAGGAGATTACCGAGAAGGTCGCCCGCGACGGCTTCGATTCCCTCACCGAGGAGGACCTGAAGGGCATCCCCCCGGTGCTCACCTGTAACGTGGACAGGGAGTACATGGATTACATCCGCATGATGTACCGCATGCACGGGCCCGGGGACAAGACGTTCGTCCACTTCTGCGAGGCTCAGCTCCTCTGGGACAAGGCCATGGCGTGGCACGTCATCCAGTACCTCAAGAACAACCCCCGAAGCTCCGTGCTGGTGCTGGCCGGCTATACCCACGCCCTCAAGCAGGGCATCCCCACGCAGATGGACCGCATGGAGGGGGGCTATCCCTACGTCGTCATCCAGCCCCTCATGCCCGGCATGGACCCCGGCGAGCTCACCCACGAGAACGCGGACTACGTCCTGATAGACTACTGAGAGCGGCCTGGGCCGCCCGTTTTCGTTGACTTGCGGGGCTCCCCTGTATTAATTTATCAGTCATTCCGTGCTTCTCCCCCTCGCCTTTGCGTCTGAGGCGGGGCATCCGGCGGCCCGCGACGACCGCCGGCCGTGCGCCGGGGCGGAGGGTGCGTCCAAGAGGAGGCTCTCAGATGATCATCGTTTTGAGGAAAGGGTGCAGCAAAAAACAGATTGAAGGCATCGTGAAAAAGATAGAGGCCGTGGGGCTCACCCCTCACGTCAGCGTGGGCGTGGAGCGCACGGTCATCGGCGCCATCGGCGACGAGCGGGGCAAGGTGCAGCTTCAGAACCTCGAGGCCCTGCCCTGCGTGGAGAAGATGGTCCCCATCCTTCAGCCCTACAAGCTGGCCAGCCGGGAGTTCAAGCGCGACCGCACCGTGGTCACCGTGGGCAGGGCGGTCTTCGGCGCGGGCCACTTCGGCATCATCGCCGGGCCCTGCTCGGTGGAAAGCGAAAAGCAGATAATAAAGGCCGCCGAGGGCGTCAAGAAGGCCGGGGCCCGTATGCTCCGGGGCGGGGCCTTCAAGCCCCGCACCTCGCCCTATTCTTTCCAGGGGATGGAGGAGGAGGGCCTCAAGCTCCTGGCCAAGGCGCGCACGGAGACGGGGCTGCCCTTCGTCACGGAGGTCATCAACACCCGGAGCGCCGAGCTGGCCGCCGAGTACGCCGACATGCTCCAGATAGGGGCCAGAAACGTGCAGAACTTCTCCCTGCTGCGCACCGTGGGGAGGCTGGGCAAGCCCATCCTCCTCAAGCGGGGCATGTCCACCACCATCCAGGAGTTCCTCATGTCTGCCGAGTACGTGCTCTCGGAGGGCTGCACGGCCCTGGTGCTTTGCGAGCGGGGCATCCGCACCTTCGAGAACGCCACGCGCAACACCCTGGACATCTCCGCTGTCCCCGTCATCCAGGAGCGCTCCCACCTGCCCATCATCATCGACCCCTCCCACGCCACGGGCGTCAGGCAGTACATCCCGCCCCTGTGCTTCGCCGCCCTGGCCGCCGGGGCCGACGGCGTCATGCTGGAGGTCCATCCCGACCCCGCCCGGGCCCTCTGCGACGGGCCGCAGTCGCTGGACATCGAGGAGTTCGGGCAGGTGATGGAAAAACTCAAGACCCTGTCCCGGGCCGCCAAGGTCAAGCTCTAAGCTCCGGGCCGGACGTCCGGACGGGCTCGCCGTTCCCCCTGCGGGTCAAGGCCGCGCCGAAACCGCCGTTTCTCTCCAGTGCGGGCATGCACCCCGCCTCCCCGGTGCCCCCTGCATGAAATGCTGATATAATCAATCTAATCTTGGAGAGCAAGCGGGATTCCCGGGACAGGAAAAGGGAGAACGAAAGAGGAGGCCGCTCCGAACAAATCCCGGCTCCGGGCCCCCCGGATGGCGGCCTGCAATGGGCCACGGGTGTTAGCCGGGGCTGTACGTACCGGGCACGGGCGCCATGAAGTGACCGTCGAACTTCTCTACAATTTTTAGTTGCGGTCCCGAAGGCTTTGGTGATTGACCGGAAGGGAATGCGGATGGCCGAGGAGAAGAAGGAATACGAGCGCGAGGAGCTGGAGGGCAAACCGGTTCGGGACGTCATCGAGGAGCTGTCGACCGACCGCGAAAGCGGCCTTGCCGAATCGGAGGCCGCAAAGAGAATCGAAAGATACGGCGAGAACGCCGTCGAGGAAGAAAAGAAAAGCCCGATTCTGGATTTTTTCTCCCACTTCTGGGGACCGATACCCTGGATGATCGAGATAGCCCTCCTTCTGGCCGGTTCGGTGCGGAAGTGGGAGGAATGCGGGGTTATTCTGCTGTTGCTGCTGGTCAATGGCGGGGTCAGTTACTGGCACGAAAGCAAGGCAAGCCAGGCCATCGAAGCACTCAAGAAACAGATGGCCTTGAATGCCCGGGTTATCAGGGACGGGGGGCGGAAAACCATCCCGGCCAGGAGGCTCGTGCCGGGAGACATCGTCGTTCTGCGCATGGGAGATGTCGTCCCCGCCGACGCGAAGCTGCTGGAAAAAGAGCATCTCAGCGCCGACGAATCGACCCTCACCGGGGAGTCCCTTCCCGTGGACAAGCAGGAATCCGACGGCGTGTACTCGGGCACGACGGTCAAACAGGGCGAGGCCCGGGCCGTGGTGGTTGCCACGGGAGGCAATACCCGCTTCGCCCGCACGGTGGAGCTTGTGGCGGGGGCCCAGGGGGTGTCACACTTCCAGCGTGCCGTGCTTCGGATAGGCTACTTTCTTATGGGGTCGGCCGGGGCGCTGGTCGTTACCATCGTTTTGGTCAGCATACTGTACAGAGGCGACATGGCAATCAAGGTGATCATCTTTGCGCTGGGCCTGACTCTGGCGGGAATTCCGGTTGCCCTGCCGGCGGTGCTTTCCGTCACCATGTCCATAGGCGCCGGGCGGCTGGCGCAGTGGAAGGCTATCGTCTCGAAACTGCCCGCCATGGAAGAGATGGCGGGCTTGAAGGTGCTCTGTGCCGATAAGACGGGCACCCTTACCAAGAACAAGCTGGAGCTGCAGGACCCCGTTCTCCTGGCCGCAAAGGACAAGCACGACCTCATACTGGCGGCGGCCCTCACGGCCCGGCGCGAGGAAGACGGGGAAGACCCCATCGACGCGGCCGTGCTGAAGGGACTTGGTGATACGAAGGAACTCGATGCGTACAAAGTCGACGAATTTCGCCCGTTCGACCCCACAAGGAAAATGGCCGACGCGGACATCCAATACGAGGGCAAGAAATTCACCGTTGCCAAGGGGGCTCCGCAGGCCATATCAGAACTCGTCGGCCCCGAGGGGAAAGGAGCTGGAGACGTCGAGGCCAGGGTTGACGAGCTCGGGCGCGAGGGTTTCCGCGCTTTGGGCGTAGCCAGGAAAGACGAAGGCGGCGAGTGGCAGTACCTGGGGCTCCTGCCCCTCCTGGACCCTCCGCGCGAGGACTCGGCGGAGGTTGTGAAAGCGGCAAAGGAGCATGGAATAGATATACGGATGGTAACCGGGGACCATCTGGCCATAGCCAGACAGGTGGCCAAACAGGTTGATTTGGGCCGGGACATAAAGGTTGCCGCCGACGTCTTCGGCAAGGGCAAGGAGGACGAATCGCAGATGGCCCGGCGGGTGACCGAGAGCGACGGCTTTGCCGAAGTAACCCCGGAGCACAAGTTCAATATCATCAAGGCCTTCCAGTCCGGGGATACCATCATAGGGATGACCGGCGACGGGGTAAACGATGCCCCCGCCCTGAAGCAGGCCGACGTGGGCATCGCGGTGCCGGAAGCCGCCGACGCGGCGCGTGCGGCTGCCGCGCTCGTTCTGACGGCGCCCGGATTGGGGGTGATTATCAGGGCGGTCGAGGAAGCCCGCCGCATCTTCGAGCGGATGATGAGCTACGCCACGTACCGCATTACCGAGACCATCCGCCTGCTGCTGTTCATCGCCATTTCGGTTCTGGTATTCAATTTTTATCCGGTCAGCGCGATAATGATCATACTCCTTGCGATATTGAACGATTTGCCGATAATCGCCATTGCATGGGACAACGTGCGGACGCCGCCCCGCCCGGTGCGCTGGGACATGCCCAGGGTCCTTTCGATGGCAAGCATGCTGGGCCTGGCCGGCGTAGTCTCTTCTTTCCTTTTCTTTTACTACCTGCGGACGTACACGGATTTTCCCCCCGAGGTAATCCAGACGATGGTGTTCCTGAAGCTGCTTGTCGCCGGCCACATGACCATATTCCTCACGCGCACCCGTGCCGCCTTGTGGGAGAGGCCGCTGCCGAGCCTTGGCCTGCTCATACCTCTGGAACTCACGCAGATAGCCGGTACCTTGATAGCGGTGTACGGCTTTCTCGTTACCCCCGTCGGCTGGCGTAACGCGGGCATCGTATGGGCGTATGCCCTTGTATGGCTTTTCATCCTGAACGGGGTAAAGATGCTTACCCACAAGGTGCAAATGAAAGTGAAAGCGCGGTGAGAAGGTGTGTGGATACGGATGTCTCGGGACCCTGGCCCGGGCCGCCAAGGTCAAGCTCTAAGCGGCCGGACGTCCGGTTTGGAACATCGGAGGCTGCGCCAAACCGCCTTTTCTTTTCAGCGCTCCACAGAAGGGAAGAGCGATTTGAGGACTGCGGCGGAGCACCCGGCGCGAGGCAACCGCCGCTACGGCATAACTGTACAGAATAGAAATTGAAATACACAATGAAGTGGTCTGAATAACTCTCTCAAAAATCCAAACGCCGCTTTTCTGGGCCGAATCCTCTTGCTTCTTATTTGACGGTTCTTGACTTTTACAATCGATTCTTCCGCTCTCCTGTGACTCGAATTACATATTTACAGTTGCGTAATAGAACATATTATGCTAATAAAACATGAAAGGTCCTTCTCATCATGGTCTTCAGTTTTATGGTCATCATTGCAGCCAGATGTATTCGCTCAAAGAGTGATTCTTGATGATTCATAGAATCATGAAGAGTATAATGTAACATCTTTCATCTAATGAGACCTGCCAAAAAGAAAATAAGGAAGATTCTGCTTATCTTGGCACTCCTCTTTGTCAACGCCTGGTTCTGGGGTAACGCCGCACTTGAATATTTTCTGTATCATGGTTTAGTAATCGAAGATTTTGTCGTGAACTTAAACCAGATTCCAGAGAAAGTTATCCTTCCTGAAACGAATATCGACGGCGAGCAAATTACTTTGTTCAGTTACGCAGTTAAGATGCCCTTTCTAAAAGAAGAAAGGAATATAAAGATAAGTCCTCATATATATGAGCGAAGTTTGTCATCCATAGATTTATTATTTTACGAAAATGACGGTCTCTCAGCTATTATCAGTTTCAGTGAAAGTCCTTGGGTGACTTATCGTGAGAATGAATCACTGTACGATAGATTCCGGGAAGGAATTATTTATGGGTCTGATCGTTCTTGCAAGAAATTCCTTACTGAGACGCATTATAGTAGACTCAGCGACTTAAGTTGGTGGAACCCAATTCAGAATCTAAGGTCTTTCCCCTATTTGTTTGTAAAATTAACGGCAACAACAGGCAAGATGTATGATGTTAAGACTCCACACATAGCGGGGTTCCTTAGAGAAAGTGCTGATGGCACATCCAGCAATTTTGAATTTTGTAATGATGATAAATTCGATTCTTTCCATATCGCCTTGAAACGGTCTACAGGGAAGGAATTCCCAATCAGAGATATTGTGAGTACAATCACAAAAGTTGATGATATTGACGAGGCCTACACAAATATGAAAGCCCTCTATGAGAATAATCCGGGATATCCGGAGAGGCTTCTAATACTATCAATGATATCCCTTAAAGGGCCTCAGGAGAACTACCAAAGGAGGTACCTTATAGAAGTTTTGAAAGAGCAGCTTGAATGGGTTAAAGAAAACTATAAAAAGACTAAGAACAAAGATGAAAAAGAAGGTGCTAAGGAATGGATCGAGGAAATACAAAGCGATATAGAATATTATGGAAAGAGGATGCAATGATATCCAATAACTGCGCTCTTCTATCAGTAATTTATAATCCCTCTCGACCTTGCAGTTGCATCTTCGCTTGTGGAGGGCGTAGTCACATGTACTTCCTGTACCGACACCTTTGAAACCTCATATAATTGTTCACAATACAATCGAGAATCGTTACTTATGGCGCACTCCTGTGATGGAATAAAAAAACCGAGGATATAAATATATTTCTCCATCATTTACGTGTGGTTGCTTGCTATAAGCATGTTGATTGCTACCCTCGGGCCGCCATATGTGATAGCTCGAATAGCGCATACTAGAGACTCTTCCCTGTTAACGGATATGGAACAATCGTTTCAGGTATATGCTAAAGAAGCATCTGTCAGATTGAATGTTGGTAGTGACGTCATCCTATATACGCTGATCTCAAATGTCATTATATTCAGTGTCGCCATCTTGGTGGGCTTCTTCGTTCTGAAGAAAAGAATGTGGGCAAGGAACGGCATGATTCTGTTAATGATCATTCTAATTGTACGGGCGCCGGTTTTCCGAATCATCGCAAGTGGGTCGCTTCTTGATTTGCATTCTTCCTGAAAGTGAGATTGTCAGTTTTACAAGAAATATCTAGACTGCAATGGATAATTGATGTTGATGGGCGGGAGAAAAAGTGCTATATCAAACCCGTTCCATACAGGTGGTTCGAATGACTATGGTGACGAACCATTTATCTAATGGGTTTTTGAGGAGGAGAGTGGAGAGAGCGCCCATTTACCGGCTTTCAACGCAACACCACGCCGTGGGGGATCTTGCCGTGGCGGATGGTGATGATGACGTCGGCCAGGCGCTCGGCCATCGCGCGGTCGTGGGTGGCCAGGATGATGGTGGGCGCGTCGGTCTGTCTCTTCATCCCCAGGAGAATCTTTTCCACGACGGCCGCGTTTTCCTCGTCGAGGCTCGCGGTGGGCTCATCGAGGAAGAGCACCTCGGGCTCCAGCACCATGGCCCGCACCAGGGCGAGGCGCTGGGCCTCCCCACTTGAGAGGGACAGGGCGTTTTCCTTCCTCTTGTCGTAAAGGCCCACGGCCTGGAGCATCTCCGCGGTGCGCTTTTTGCGCTCCCTGCGGCCCACCCCGCGCACCATGAGGCCATAGGCGGCGTTCTTCCACACGGTGGTGTTGAAGAGGGCCGCCTCGGGCAGCACGTAGGTAATCTTGCGCCGTAAGGCCACGTCGTGGGGGACGTTGCCCTTTCCCGTATAGGAGTATCGCACTTCCCCCGCCGTGGGAGGCTCAAGGAGCGCGCATATGCGCAGAAGGGTGGACTTCCCGCAGCCGTTGGGGCCCATCACGGCCGTCACCCCCGAGGCAAACCCGTAGGTCGCCCCGGCCAGGACCTTCTTCTTCCCGTAGCTCTTCTCTATGTTGGATACGCCGAGCCTAACGTTCATACTGGGTTCTCCTCTGAAGGAGGTGCAGGGCCATGTTGATGCCGAGGGACATGCTGAGGAGGATGATGCCCAGGGCCAGGGCCAGGGTGAACTCCCCCTTGTCGGTCTCCAGCGCTATGGTGGTGGTCATCACGCGGGTCAGCCCGGCGATGTTGCCTCCCACGATGAGGATGGAGCCCACCTCCGCCAGCACGCGCCCCAGGCCGGCGACGGAGGCCGACATGATGCCGTAGCGGGCCTCGCGGACGACGGCCCTGGTCACCTGGCGGGACGTGGCCCCGAGGGTCCGGGCCGTTTGGGCCACCTGGGGCTTCACCCCCACCATGGCCGAATGGGTCAAAGCAGCCACGATGGGCAGAGCCAGGACGAACTGGGCTATCACCATCGCCCCCGGGGAGTAAAGAAGGCCCATGAAGCCCAGGGGCCCGCTCCGGGAAAGCAGGATGTAGATGAAAAGGCCCACCACCACGGGGGGAAGGCCCATGAAGGCGTTCAGGACCGAGACGATCAGCCCCCGGAGGGGAAACCTCCTCAACCCCACCGCGGCCCCCAGGGGAATGCCCGCCAGGGCGGCCAGAAGAAGGGCCGACCCCGAGATGGCAAAGGTCCGGAGCACTATGTCGACGAGCTCCGCGCTGGGGTGTGCGATGAGCCTCAAGGCACTGCCGAAGGCGGAGAAAATGTCCCCCAAACGGTTCCCTCCTCAGAGTGATGTTACCACGAACGGCTCCGGGGATTCACGTGCTCTAAATCACAAACGGGGCAACCACCGGATGCGGCGGGCCCAACCCTCAGGCCAGCGCCCCGAGGACGTATTTCAGGGCCAGGGCGAGGATGACCAGCGAGAGCATGCCCTTTATGGCCCGCGCGGGGACATGCTTCTGGGCCCTGGCCCCCATGTACATGCCCACGACGCCGCCCAGGCCGAAGAGAAGGCCCAGGAGCCAGTCGGGGCCGGTGTGAAGCCCGGAGGGCAGGAGGCTGTAAAACGTCACCCCCGCGGCCGAGGTTACGAAGGTGCCCAGAAGGGCCGCGCCGGCCACGGCATAGACGGGAAGCCCCAGCACGCTTATGCAGAAAGGCGCGATTATCGCCCCCCCGCCTATCCCGTACGCCCCGCCCACCACGCCCACGCCCAGGGCCAGGAGAAAAAGCGGCAGGGTCCGCACCTCGTACTCGGTGCCCGCGTACCCGAACCATATGCGCCCCAGGCTTATCCGCCCGGCTGCCACGGAGGGTCTTGCCCCGTCCTGCCCGCCGCCCCTGGCCCGCACGGGACGAAGCATGTCCTTTAAGAGCCTCCCGCCGACGTACAGAAGGACGACGCCCACGAAGACCTTGAACCGGGCGGGGTCCGGGAGGAAAAGAACGCGGAGGTAGTACCCCAGAAAAACTCCGGGAAGGGTGCCCGCCGTGATCGCCAGGGCCAGGGGCCAGTTCATCTTCCCCTCGCGGATGTAGCTCAACACGCCGCTGGGGATGCCCACGATGTTGTAAACGAAATTGGTCGCCGTCACGGAGGGGCTCACGTAGCCCAGCACGCTCACCTGAAAGGGGAGGATGAGGAACGCCCCCGAGAGTCCTCCCATGGAGGTGAAGAACGACACCACCAGGGCCACCAGGGGCGGCACGAAGATGTTCGTGCTCACACCCGAGACGGGAAAGACAACATTGAGGAAATCCATCCCGTCATTATAGCAGGGGGCAGGGTCGTTTGCCCTCGGCGGGGCCTTTTCCCGGCCCGGTCGATGCTGTATCATCCGGGTATGAAGAAAAACCGCTTCGTCCTTATCGGCTTGGGCCACCTGGGGCAGGAGCTCCTGAAGCGCCTGGCCGCCGAGGTGGAACTGACCGTTGTGGAGGTGGACCCGGGGCTTGAGCAGGTGGCACAGACGATAAGGGTGGGTGCGGTGCAGTTCATTGCCGGGGACGCCACGAGCAGGCTCGTCCTGGAGAAAGCGGGCGTCAACGAGGCCGACGGCGTCATCGTCACCACGACCACGGAGGAGGTCAACCTGGAGGTCGCCCGCGTGCTGAGGGAGCAGTTCGAGCCGCGGCGCATCGTCTCCATCGGCATCACCCGCGAGGGCGTCAAGGCGTTCGAGGAGATGGGGGTGGAGGTGGTGGACATCATCAGGTCCGGCGTGACCGAGCTCAGAAACGCCATGGAGCAGACCGTCCGCACAGTGCAGGGCATCGGCCTCGGGGAGAACGAGATCGTGGAGGTGGAGGTCCACCCCCACTCCAAGCTCGCCGGCAAGGCCCTGGGCTCCATAGCGCCCATAAACTGGCGGGTGGGCCTCATCTACCGCGACAAGCAGATAGTGATGCCCCGGAAGGACGCCGTCCTGAAAGCCGGCGACCGGGTGGTCCTCCTCGGAGACCCGCAGACCCTGGCCATGGTCTCGGAGATATTCACCTTCAGCTTTACCCGGTTTCCCCTGGAGTACGGCCCCGTGGCCGCCGTCTACCTCGGGGGCGCGGAGGACGAGGCGTTCTTCGAGGAGCTGGCCTACATCTTCCGGGTGTTCCCCATGAAGCGCGCCGTCTTCATCCATTCGGCCGACGCGCAGCTCGTCCGGGAGAAGTTCGAGCGCTTCATCACGAAAGAGAATTTCAGGAGCGTAGAGCAAAGGGCGTGGGCCCTCTCCCCCCTGAGTGCTTTGAAGGACCTCTTCAAGGAGCGCAAGTGGGAGCTGGGCCTGATTGTCTTCTCCCGGCTCTCCATGTTCGGGCGCCTGGGGGCCTTCCGGGCCCGACGGGGGAGGAAGGGGTTTTTCCTTACCCTGGCCGACATGGCCCCCTGTCCCGTTGTTCTCCTCGGGGGGACTTTCCCCTACGAGAAGGTCGCCCTCCCCCTGGTCGGCGGGCTCGAGTTGCACCATATCTTCGGGACGGCCATTGAGATATCCCTGTCCCTGGAGAGCGAGACGGAGGCCCTTCTGGTGAACCCGTCGGAGTACATCTCCTCGGAGGAGGACGTGCAGGAGTTCGAGGGGATGAAGAAGGCCGTCTCCGACATGAGCCTTACGTACAAGCGAAGCGTCAACTCCCGCATTCTCAGTGGCAATCCCGTGGAGGCCATGGCCGGGGCCGTAAAGGACTATAACTGCCTTCTCGTTGACGCCGGCGGATGGAAGCGCCAGGGATGGCTCAGAGACCTCCTGGACCCCGACGTCCTCTGGCAGGTGATGAAGCGCTCGCCCCTTACCAGCTTCCTGGTGCCTCCTCTGGAAGAATCCCTGTAGCGCATGCAGGAGCAGCTCCTCATATTGTTTCTCATAATGGGAGGGGCGGCCGCCGTCCCCTTCCTGGCCCGGAGGCTCCGCCTGCCCTCTGCGGCCCTGGAGATAATCTACGGCATCGTCCTTTTCAACACAGTGCTTAGAGCGCAGCCCGAGTGGTTTGCCTTCTTCAAGGAGCTGGGCCTCATCTACCTGATGTTCATCGCGGGCATGGAGCTTGACCTGAGACGGTTCATCCGGACGAACCGGTTCTGCTGGTACGTCGCGGTCTCGCTGCTGTCCTTCGCCGCAACGCCCGTCGTCTTCGTCTGGCTGGGGTATTCCTTTTACCTGGGCGTGGCGGTCTCGATGATATCGGCGGGCATCATCATCCCCGTGCTCAGGGAGCTGGGCATGACGCAGACGGGCCTGGGCAGGGACATCATCGGCGTGGGGCTGACGGGGGAGCTCCTTTCCATCACCATGCTGACGGGCATCGACATCTACCACACCCACGGCCTGACTCTCTCGGCCTTCGCCCAGGCCCTGAAGCTCCTTCTTCTTCTCGGGGCATCGGCGCTTTTTCTGCGACTCCTGTACATTGTCGCCTGGTGGAATCCCGCGCGGGTGCAGAAGGTCATGGAGAGCGAGGACCCCGTGGAGGAGGGCATACGGGTCGTCCTTTCCATCGCCTTTGCGGGCGCCCTCATCGCCCTGGGCTCGGGGGTGGAGCCCATCCTGGGCTCTTTCATGGCGGGACTCATTTTCGGCTACGTTTTCAGAAGCAAGGGACACTTCGAGGAAAAGATAAACGCCGTGGGCTTCGGGTTCTTCGTCCCGCTTTTCTTCATCGGCGTCGGCGCGGAGTTCAACCTGGGGCTCCTGGGCTCCGCCCGGTCCTTTCTGATGGGCATTTTCCTTTCGGCCATGGTTCTTGCAAGCAACGTCTTCCCCCTTCTCTTTGCCCCTTTCATGAAGCTCAGGTTGCGGGAGGCCCTGGGGATGACCCTTCTTCTTTCGGCCCCCCTCTCGCTCCTGGTGGTCTCCGGCACCCTGGGAGAGAGGATGGGGCTTCTGAGCGCTTCCATGAAGGGGGAGCTCATCCTCGCTGCCCTGGTCTCGGGCATCCTCTACCCCAGCCTATTCAGGCCCCTGGGGCGCGGCATCATGGCCTCGCTCGAGGAGAAAGAGGCCGAGAAGGCCTGACCCTCTGCGCTTTACTTCCCCCAGGGGGTGCTTTATTATATGAGCCATGAAAACCCTGAGGCTGGCCCTTGCGCAGATAAACGCGGTGGTGGGCGACCTGGAGGGAAACGCGCAGAAGATACTCTCCTACGCCGCCCGCGCCAGGGACCTGGGGGCCGACCTGGTGGCGTTCCCCGAGATGGCCCTCACGGGTTATCCCCCCGAGGACCTTCTGCTCAAGCCCCTTTTCATCGAGCGCAACGTGCAGGTCCTCGGCGAGCTCAGCGGCTCGGTGCAGGGTATTGCCGCCGTGGTGGGGTTCGTGGACCGCCGGGAGGACATTTATAATGCCGCCGCCATCATCTCGGGGGGGCGGGTGCTGGACGTCTATCACAAAATCTACCTTCCCAACTACGGCGTGTTCGACGAGATGCGCTACTTCCAGGCCGGCACCCGGAGCCCCGTCTACGAGGTGGGCGGCGTGCTCATCGGGGTGAACATCTGCGAGGACATCTGGTACCCCGAGGGCCCCGCGCGGCTTCAGGCCCTGGCGGGGGCGGAGGTCGTCATCAACATCAATTCCTCCCCCTACACCACCAGGAAGATGGAGTTCAGGGACAAGATGCTGGCCACCAGGGCCACCGACAGCGCGGCCATCGTGGCCTACGTCAACATGGTGGGCGGGCAGGACGAGATCGTTTTTGATGGGGGAAGCTGCATCATGAACGAGCGGGGCGACGTCATCGCCCGGGGGCGGCAGTTCGAAGAGGACCTGGTGGTGGCCGACCTGGACATCGAGGCGGTCTTCATGCACAGGCTGCACGACCCCCGCAGGCGCCAGCAGGTGCGGGGGCTTCGCCCGGAAGACAGGATACGGATAAAGGCGCCCGAAGGCGTAGGCGGCGGGCGGAAGGAAATCCTTCAGACGGTGGCCCCCCTCATGGAGCCCCTGGAGGAGGTCCACAGCGCCCTCATCACGGGCCTCAGGGACTACGTCCATAAGAACGGCTTCGAGGGGGGCATCATCGGCCTGAGCGGCGGGGTGGACTCCGCCCTGGTGGCCGCCCTTGCGGCAGACGCCCTGGGCAGGGAGAACGTCCACTGCCTCTTCATGCCCTCCCGCTACACCTCGACCGAGAGCAGGGAGGACGCATACGCCCTGGTCGCCAACCTGGGCGTGGCCCTGACGGAGATACCCATAGACGCCATCTTCTCGGCCTATCTCAAGGAGCTGGAGGAGCCCTTCCGCGGATATCCGGGCAACACCACCGAGGAGAACATCCAGGCCCGCATCCGGGGCAACCTCCTCATGGCCTTCTCGAACAAGACGGGCTGGATAGTCCTCACCACGGGGAACAAGTCGGAGATGAGTGTGGGCTACGCCACGCTCTACGGGGACATGGCGGGCGGGTTCGCCGTCGTCAAGGACGTCCCCAAGACCCTGGTGTACGACCTGGCGCACTGGAGAAACCGCATGGGCGAGGTCATCCCCAGGCGCATCCTTGAGAGGCCGCCCAGCGCGGAGCTGAAGCCCGACCAGAGGGACACCGACGTCCTTCCGGCCTACGACGTCCTGGACCCCATCCTCCAGGCTTACGTGGAGGAGGAACGGAGCGTGGAGGAAATAGTGACATTCGGCTCCTGTGAGCCGGAGTGCGTCAAGAAGGTCATAACCATGGTGGACCGCAGCGAGTACAAGCGCCGGCAGTCACCCCCGGGCATCAAAATCACCCCCCGGGCCTTCGGTAAGGACTGGCGGGTCCCCATCACCAACAAGTACAAGAGCTACTGAGGCCCCGTGGCGATGCGGGCTCCCCCGAAAAGCCCCGGCAACCCCCTGCCAGTCCGTCCCGGGCCAGAGTGCCGTTGCCCTGCCTTCCCTTGCGGTCCGTGCGGGTAGTCATCGATACCAACATCATGGTGGCCTCCCTCTTCCCCGGCGCCTCGAAGCGGCTCATAGAGGCATGGGCCTCGGGACGCCTGACACTCTGTGTGTCCCGCCCCATCCTGGGCGAATACGAGGCCATCCTGCGCCGCTTCGCCTTTCGCGAGGGAGAGCTTCGTCGCCTGAGGGAGGCCCTCGAGACAAGCCCGCACACCCTCTGCGCGGTGCATCCCCCCGAGGGGCACTGGGTGCCCGAGGACCCCGAGGACGACAAGTTCGTAGCCTGCGCCCTGGCCCTCGAGGCCGTCTGCATCGTCACCAGCGACGAGCACCTCGGGGCGATGGAAAGAGTCCAGGGCGTGGAGGTGCTCTCACCGGCCCGGGCCCTGTCCCGGCTTAACCTGTGAGGCCTCCCAGGTCCATGAGCAGGCCGCGGCCTGTCCGATAAGACCCTGGAGCGACTTACTCAAGGGACGGCTGGGTTTGATGGGTGAGAAAGGGCACTGGTGCCCCTAGTCCCGGGGGACTGGTTCTTGATATACTACCGGCACGCTGATGGGGACGTTCGCAAGGAGCATCGCACTTCTGGTTTTTGTCCTGGCTGCGGCTGTTTCCCCCTCTTTTGCCCAGGATGACGGCGGATTTCGTTTCCGGACGG
Organism: Nitrospirota bacterium; assembly: GCA_037386965.1. Taxonomy (NCBI): domain Bacteria; kingdom Pseudomonadati; phylum Nitrospirota; species Nitrospirota bacterium. The sequence goes on along the minus strand of JARRLN010000011.1, from coordinate 15,342 downwards.
ACCCGGAGGTCAAGCAGGTTCGCCCGAAGAAGCCCGTGAAGATAAAGCTCAAGCGCCTGGGAAGCGGGGACTACACGTGGGAGCTCAAGGGGGACGACCCCGGGGAGATTCTCCGTGTGGACAAGGAGCTGCGAAAGGTGCTCCAGGGCTCCGAAGAGAAATAGACAATCATTCATGAGGAGGTTTCCCACATGGCTTCTTTCTCCGTACGCGAGGTAGTTGAGATGGCCATCCAGACCGAGAGGCTCGGGTACGCGTTCTATGAGGAGATGGCGGGAAGGTTTCCCGACCACAAGGGCCTCAAGGACCTGTTTACGACCCTGGCCAAAAAGGAGCACCACCACGAGCAGGTCTTCACGGACCTCCTGGGCAAGATAAAAGATGCCCCGGCCCTGGAGGGCTGGGAGGAGGCGCAGCCCTACTTCAGGGCCATGGTGGAGAGCGAGTTTTTCCTGGGCGACAAGAAGGCCCTGCCCTCCATGGACCGGGTGGGCACGGTGGCCGAGGCGGCCGACTTCGCCCTGGGCTTCGAGAAGGAGACCCTGCTTTTCTTCGTGGGCCTCAGGCAGGGGGTCAGGGAGAAGGACGTGGTGGAGGACATCATCGAGGAAGAGATGAGCCACATCGTCTGGCTCAAGGAGTTCAAGGAATCCCTCTGAGAAAGGGCGCCCTCTTCATCGTCGCCACGCCCATCGGCAACCTCGAGGACATCACCCTGAGGGCGCTGAGGGTCCTCAAGGAGGTGGACCTCGTGGCCGCCGAGGACACCCGGCACACGGCCAAGCTCCTCAGTCATTTCGGCATATCCCGGCCCATGGTAAGTTACTGGGGAGAGAAGGAGAAGGTAAAGGCGGAGGCCGTCATGGCCCGCCTTCTTCGGGGCGAATCCGTGGCGCTGGTCTCCGATGCGGGCACCCCGGGCATCTCCGACCCGGGGGCGGTGCTCATCAGGCGGGCCCTGGAGGAAGGAGTAAGCGTGGTCGCCATCCCCGGTCCCTCCGCCCTGGTGGCCGCCCTGGGCATCTCGGGGCTTCCCACCGAGGAGTTTACGTTCTTCGGGTTCTCTCCCTCCAAGAAGGGTGAGAGGCAGAGGTTTCTGAGGGAGCGGGCCCTCGAGCCCAGGACCATGGTCTTTTACGAGTCTCCCCACCGGGTGGTGGACACCCTCGTTGACATGGAGGAGATTCTGGGGGGCGGGCGCAGGGCGGCGGTCATCCGCGAGCTGACGAAGGTGCACGAGGAGGCGCTCCGGGGCACGCTCTCCGGGGTCCTGGACATGATGCAGAGGGAAGGTTCCGTGATAGCGGGGGAGTATGTCATCGTCCTGGAGGGCAAGCCCCCGGAGGCGGGGCGCACGCTCGGGGAGGCCCTGGAGGAGGTGGCGGCCTTGATGAAGCGCGGCATGGGCAGGAAGGAGGCGGTCCGGACCGTGGCGGGGCAATACGGCCTGAGCCGGCGGGAGCTGTACCAGAGGAGCCTGGGGAGCCCGGAGACATGAGGACACTTCTCCTCTGGCTTGCCGTGCTCCTTTTCTTCTCGCTCTATCCCTTCAGCCAGCGGGGGCTTGTTCCCCACTCCGACCTCCTGCTCCATGCCGTCCTGTACGGCATCACCTGTCTTCTGCTCTTCAGCGTCCTCGGGGGGCTCTCGCGCGAGGCCCTCAGGCGGCATGCCCTCTCTCTGGCGGTCGTTTCCGCCTCGGTGTATGGTTTGCTCATGGAGGTGGCCCAGTCGTTCACGCGGACGCGCACCTTCTCATGGGAGGACGAGATGGCAAACGTCGGGGGAGCCCTGCTGGCTGCCCTCTACATTATTGCACGGAGGAAAAGGCGATGAAAATAAGGCCGCTGGCTCTGGGAGTGGCCCTCGGGCTGGTGTGGGGCGTCTCTCTCCTGGTCACCACCCTTGTTTCGGCCAGGACGGGCTACGCCCGGGAGTTCCTCGCGGTGATGGCCGGGTCCATCTACCCCGGGTACGCCATATCTCCCGCGGGCAGCCTTCTGGGGCTGCTGTACGGGTTTGTGGACGGGCTGGCCGGCGGGGCCGTGCTGGCCTGGATTTATAACAGGCTGGCGGGGGCCAGATGAGCGCTGTCTCCCGCGTCTACTTCGCTTCGGCCCGCCTGTACAAATGGACCCACGGGGATAGCCTGCCGGGGAAGCTCGAGAGGCTCCTGGGCGAAGCGGGCCTCGCCGGGCGCTTCGCGCCGGATGAATGGGTTGCCGTGAAGACCCACTTCGGCTCCCACGGGGCTCACCGGGTGGTGCGCCCGGTCTTTCTGCGCAAGGTGGTGGAGGCCCTGAAGGGCGCCGGTGCGAGGCCCTTCGTGACCGACACGGTGCGCATCAAGGGGCTCGATTACCTCGAGGTCGCAAACCAAAACGGGATAAACCACCTCTCCGTGGGCGCCCCCGTCATCCTGGCCGACGGCCTGTACGGCAGCGATAACATCATCATCAAGGCCGGGGAGATACTGGGCGAGATAGCCGTGGCCTCCGTCATCCACGACGTGCCGGCCATGGTGGTGGTCTCCCACATAAAGGGGCACATCAACGCCGGGTACGCAGGGGCCATCAAGAACCTGGCCATGGGCGGGGTCAGCTCCGCCCACCGCACCTGCGGGTGGAAGTGCGGCAGGGGCTCCATGCACGCCATAGGGGCCGGCAAGCTCACCTGGGATCAGGGGAAATGCGAGCTCTGCTACCAGTGCGAGGAGGTCTGTCCCATGGAGTGCATCGAGTTCGCCCAAGATGGGAAGGTCTTCCGCTACGAGGACGAGCGCTGCTGGCGGTGCGGACGGTGCACGCGGGTCTGCCCCGGGGAGGCGGTTGTGCTGGAGGGGGCGGATGAGGGCACCTTCATGCGCTCGCTGGCCGAGGCCGCCGGGGCGGTCTTGAGCACCTTCGCGCCCGGCAAGGTCCTCTACCTGAACTTCCTCACGGAGATACAGCCGGAGTGCGACTGCATGCCGGGGGCCGACGTGCCGGTCATGCAGGAGCAGGGAATCCTCATGGGCGAGGACCTGGTCGCGGTGGAGCAGGCCAGCATGGACCTCATGGGGAAAGCCGCGCCCCTGCCCCAGTCGGCCGCCGAGGACAGGGGCCTTCGCGCCGGGGCCGACGTGCTTGAGGGACTGCACCTGAAGCCCTATGAGCTTCAGGTACGGGAGGCCCAGAGGCTGGGCCTGGGAAGCCGCCGCTACGAGCTCGTGGAGCTTTCCTCCCAGGGAGAAGGCGGGCGCCCCGCCTAATATGTATGGATTAGAAAGGGGTTGCTGCTGCCCGTGGGTGGTGGACAGCAGCAAGGGGAGGTAACGAGGCGCTAATCTTTTCTAACACTGTCGGGGGGCAGATGTCAAGAGAAATTTTCAAATTATTTATTAGTCCTAAATTTAGGCTGGCTAAACCCCCTCTTTGACGGGGTCTTTCTCCGCCCCCGGCGGCCCCGCCAAGGGGGCTATGGGCCTGCCGCCGCGGTTTGCCCTCACCGGGCGGGATGCGATATACTTGAGCACCGTGAAGAACGCGGCCTTTGTTTTTGTTATTATTTTCGGCTTTTTGCTCCCCGCTCAAGCCCTTGCCCTGCAGGCGGTGGTCCTGCCGCCCTCGGTCAAGCCCGGCGACCCCTTCGTCCTCAGGGTCTATACAAACCCCGATGCGCCCGAGGCACGGGTGGGAGAGGAAGACCTGGCCTTTGCTCCCTGCGGTCCCGGCTGCTTCGAGGCGGTGGGGGCCGTGGACCTGCAGACGCCTCCCGGAACGGTCAGCATCGAGGTTCGGGCCGCCGGGGAGGTCCTCAGGCTTCCCCTTGTGGTGGAGGAGGCAGCTTTTCCCCTTCAGAAACTCACGCTCCCGAGGGGAGAGGTGACCCTGAGCCCCAAGGACGAGGCCCGTGCGGAGCGGGAGGCGACCCTTCTGCGGGCCCTCTGGCAGCGGGTCTCCGGGAAGCTCTGGGAGGGACGGTTTCTCATGCCCCTTGATAACAGCTTTTCCACGGCTTTCGGCACCCGGCGTCTCATGAACGGGACCAAAAAAGGCCGCCACACGGGGCTGGACATCCGGGGCCACCGGGGAGAGCCCGTGCTGGCGGCCAATGCCGGGCGCGTGGTGCTGGCCCGGGAGCTCTTCTTCGGCGGAAACACCGTGGTGCTGGACCACGGGCAGGGCATATACACCATTTACATGCATCTCTCGGCGTTCAAGGTCGCCAAGGGGAGCGTCGTACGGAAGGGCCAGGTCATCGGGCTGGTGGGCTCCACAGGCCGGTCCACGGGGCCCCATCTGCACTACGGGGTCAAGGTCAACGCGGTCAACACCAACCCCGTGGCCCTGAGCGAGCTTCCCCTGGGGCCCCCGGAAGGGCCCGCAACGCAGGCCGGAGCAGTCCCATAGCGCCCCGGAAGCGCCGGATAGGTGGCGTCCCCTGCGGTTTTGCCTTTGCTTCGCTTCCCGGCCGTGTTATCCTGTGCGCATGACCATGCGCTTGCGGAATGCCCTGCCCCCACGCGGGGGCCGGGCGGCGGAGGACAAGGGGAGACGGCCGAAAGCGGCTCCCCGGGGTCTTGCTCTCCTTGCGGGCGTTCTTCTCTGGCTTGCGCTTACCGGCCCGGCCCATGCGGCTTTCATCTGCAAGGGCCAGATATTCTCCGAGGGAGACCCCAAGTCCATGGTCTATCTCGTCTGCGGCCCGCCGGATTACCAGGAGGTCGTCGGGGAGGAGTCCCGGGGAGGCATCCCGCTTCCGCCGGAGGGCAAGGGAAGAGGGACCTTCCAAAAGAGCAAGGAGCCGGTGGTCCAGTGGGTGTATAACTGTGGAGAGACGCATTTCCTCAAGATACTGACCTTCAGGGGAGGCACCCTGGTGGACGTCCGGAGCAGCGAGCAGCGGGGCTGGGGGGCAAACCGGAGGAACTGCTGGTAGAGGCCGGTGCAGCGTTTTCCCTCGCCGGCGTGCAGGCCCCCCTGCCTTGCATCGGCGGCGCCCATGTATTATAGTCGTACTATTGCTCCACGCATGAAACAGCCGACATGGCAGTGCCGCAACCGGCCTTGGCGTAAGCGTCGTTTCAGGCTTCAATGTCATGTATAAGACGAACTGGTATAAAGCGAACTGGTTCGCAAATCCCCTTTTCATCCCGACCGGAGGGCATACATGAGCGAGACCATCGAGATCAAGCCCGGCATCTACTGGGTGGGGGCCATCGACTGGGCCTTACGGGACTTCCACGGCTACGTGACCCCCAGGGGGTCCACCTACAACAATTTCCTCATCATGGACGGCGACGTCACCCTGGTGGACGCCGTCAGGCACGAGATGGTGGACGTCGCCATCCAGAACATCCAGGCCATTACCGACCCGTCCCGGATAAAAAACATCGTGGTCAACCACATAGAGCCCGACCACGCGGGCGGCCTCTGGGAGGTGGTGGAGCTGGCCCCGGAGGCGCAGATATACTGCACCAAGAAGGCCCGGGAGGCCCTGGAGAAGATGTTCGACATCTCCCACTGGAACATCAACATCGTCAAAACGGGGGACGAGCTGAAGACGGGTGCGAAGACCCTGCTTTTCATCGAGACCCCCATGCTCCACTGGCCCGACTCCATGATGACCTACGTGCGCGAGGACAAGCTCCTCATCAGCCAGGACGCCTTCGGGCAGCACCTGGCCTCCTCGCAGCGCTTCGACGACGAGTTCGTGGAGTGCTCCTCCATGGGCGCCCTGGAGGACTCGGTCTGGGACTACTACGCCAACATCCTCATGCCCTTCGGCTCCCTCATCGAGCGGAAGGTGGCGGAGCTGGAGAAGCTGGGGCTTCAGATAGACATGATAGCCCCCGACCACGGCATCATCTGGAGGCGGGACCCCGGCAAGGTCGTCCAGATGTACCTGGACATGGCCAGGGGCAAGAGCGAGGAGCGCGTGGTCATCGTCTACGACACCATGTGGCACAGCACCGAGAAGATGGCCCAGCCCATGATGGAAGGCATCCGGGACGAGGGCATGGACTGCAGGGTGTTCAAGCTGAGGGCCTCGCCCACCAGCGTGGCCGTCAAGGAGTTCTGGCGGGCCCGGGGCGCCCTGGTGGGCTCGCCCACCCTGAACAACACCGTCTTTCCCTACGTGGGAGAGTTTCTCGTCTACCTGAAAGGCCTCCGGCCCAAGCACCGCATCGTCAGCGCTTTCGGCAGCTACGGCTGGGGCGGCGGCGCGGTCAAGGAGATGCTGGGTGCCTTCAAGGACATGAAGCTCGAGACCGTGGAGCCCGGGTTCGAGGTGAAATACAAGGCCTCGGCCGACGAAGTGAAGGCCTGCTACGATTTCGGCCGCCGGTTCGCGCAGAAGACCCGCGAGTACCATAAGCAGTTCTGAGTGCGTGAACGTCACGCCCCGCGGGGCCGCGCGGCCCCGCGGGGGGGTTTTCCAAGGTCCTCCCGCCCCTCACCCTCCTGCCCTCCGGGGGCGTGCCCCGCCTCTCATGAAGTATAATTTTTTGTACGGGTTTTCCAGAGGGATGAAAGGAAGGGAGGGCAAACCATGGTCCGCCCCATACTCATCGTTGAGGACGACACCAAGATAGCCAACGTGGTGAAGGTCTACCTTCGGGAGGCGGGCTATCAGGTGCTTCATGTCGAGCGCGGGCGCGACGCCCTCAAGGCCGCCGAGAAGGAGCCGCCCCTGGCCGTCATCCTGGACCTCAAGCTCCCGGACCTGAGCGGCGAGGAGGTCTGCCAGGGCCTGAAGGAGCTGGGGGACTTCCCCATCATCATGCTCACCTCCAAGCACACCGAGGAGGAGCGCGTGGCGGGCTTCGCCCTGGGGGCCGACGATTACGTGGTCAAGCCCTTCAGCCCGCGGGAGCTCATGTACCGCGTGCGGGCCGTCCTCAGGCGGACGGACAAGGGGGGTGCGGCGGAGCCCATGAGCTTCAACGCCGGCTCCCTGGTCATCGACGAGCAGCGCTACCAGGTCACCCGCGACGGCCGGCCGCTGAACCTCACCAGCACCGAGATAAAGATACTCTCCACCCTGGCCTCCCATCCCGGGAAGGTCTTCACCCGCGAGGAGCTGGTCATGGGGGCCCTGGGGTATCAGTTCGAGGGGTACGACCGCAGCGTGGACGCCCATATAAAGAACATCAGGCACAAGGTGGAGCCCGACCCCAGGCACCCCACCTTCATACACACCGTCTACGGGGCGGGCTATCGCTTCTCCGGGCGCCGCGATGATTAGGAGCCTCTCTGCGAAGTTCCTCCTCCTTCTGGTCTCTGTGGTGGCCGTGGGCCTCTCCGGCACCTTCCTTCTCCGGGAGCTCATGGTCCAGGATTTCAGGGGATACCTCGAAGGGGAAATGCTGGACCGGGTCTCCTGGGTCGTGGCCTCCCTGGAGAGCTCCCGTGCCAGGGCCGGCCTCTGGCGGAGGGAGGACCTGGTGCGGGGCACCGTCTGGGCCGCCATGATGGGGATGGACCTCAAGGTCTATGACGAGCGGGGCGCGCTCCTCATGGACACCGGGGAGGCCCTGGAGAGCCTCCCGCCCCTGGTGAAGAAGCGCATGCGGGCCGTTGCGGCCGGCGGGGGGCGGGCCCAGAGGGAGTACGTGCCCGCTCCCCTTTTCCTGGGCGGCAAGCAGATAGGCCGCCTGGAGGCCTGGGTGGCCGCCCCCCGGAGGGAAGCCCTTTTCGTCCGGAGGTCCAACAAATTCCTCCTGGTCTCGGTGGTGGCCCTGGGTGGCGTGGCCGTCGTGCTGAGCATCGTCTTTTCCCGGATGCTTACCCGCCCCATCAAGGAGCTGACGGCCGCGGCCTCCCGCATCTCTGAGGGGGACCTGGAGAGCCGCGTGCACATCCCCCGGAGCGACGAGCTCGGCACCCTTTCTGAGACCTTCAACGCCATGGCCCAGAACCTCCTGACCCAGGAGCGCCTGAAGCGGCGGCTCACGGCCGACATCGCCCACGAGTTGAGAACCCCCCTGAGCGCGGTGCGCGGGGAGCTGGAAGGCATGATAGACGGCCTCATCCCCACCGACAGGAAGACCCTGGAGTCCCTTCATGCCGAGATAGGGCGCCTGCGGAGCATCCTGGAGGGCATAGAGGACCTCTCCCAGGCCGAGGCCAGCAGCCTCGCCCTGAGGAAGGAGGACCTCACGCTTTCGCACTTCCTCCGGAACATCGTGGACCGCTACCAGGGCGTCTTCGAGGACAAGGGCATAGCCCTTTCACTCGAGGCCCCGGAGGAGACCGTGGTGGCCGCCGACCCGGACAAGCTCAGCCAGGTGGTCATAAACCTTCTGAGCAACGCCCTCAAGGCCACGGCCCCCGGCGGAAAGGTTGCGGTACGGGCGTCGCGGAGAGGGAAGGAGGCCCTCATCGAGGTCTCCGACACCGGCCGGGGCATTGAGGAGAAGGACCTGCCGTTCATATTCGAGCGCTTCTACCGCCCGGGGCATCCCGGCCGGGGGAGCCTGGGAATAGGGCTTACCATAGTCAAGGAGCTGGTGCAGGCCCACGGCGGCAGGGTCGAGGTAACGAGCAGACCCGGGAAGGGCTCGGTTTTCAGCGTTTTTTTGCCACTTTAAGGCCCTTCTTCATATTTTTTCACAATCTGTTCGCAGCCTGTTCATATTGTTTTCATACTCTGGTAATATATACGCCAGTCACCACCCGGAAAGGAGGGCAGGAATAGTCTGCAAGGGTATGGGGGTAAAGCGTATGAACGGTGAACTACGAAACCACGGAGGAGGAAGTCAGATGAAGAAAGTCGTTCTTGTCGGTATCATTGCCCTTACACTCGTCTTTGCCGGACTGGCCATGGCAGTGCCCCCTGGCAAGACCCTGACGTTCGAGGACGGCCCCATGGGCCCGGTGACCTTCAGCGGCCAGGTCCATGCCGACGCCGGCCTGAAGTGCAACGACTGCCACACCAAGATTTTCCCCATGAAGAAGGGCGGCGTCGAGATCACCGCTCCGCACAAGGCCGGTGTGGCGTGCTTTACCTGCCATGACGGCTCCAAGGCTTTCAGCTTCGAGGGCAACTGCACCAAGTGCCATAAGAAATAACCATGCTTTCCCGAAAAAAGGCGGCCCAGAGAAGGGCCGCCTTTTTTCTTTGCGCCGGGAAACACGAAAACATTGACCCCGAAGGAAGCACTCACTATAATGTGCCGAAGATGAAGCCGGTCCTTCTCATAATCCTCTGCGCCTCCCTCTTCCTGTGGGCCGGCCCGGGGGAAAGCGCCCACCGGGCTTCTTCGGCCACGCTTGCCCAGAACTCCTCCTATGGAGAAAAGCGGCCCGTCAGGACCAAGAAGGAGGCCCGCGAGATACTCAAGGAGCATCTGAAGGGCAGGAACCTCAGGGTGGGCAAGATAGAGGAAAAGGAGCTTTACTTCGAGGCCGAGATACTGGACGCCCGGGGCAACGTTGTGGACAGGCTCATCGTGCAGAAGCAGACCGGGCGCATCCGCTCCATATACTAAGGGCGGTACTCAGGGGGACCGCGCCAGTGAGACCGCGGTCACTTCCTTTGCCCCTCCCCGCAAGAGCGTCCGGGCGCACGCGCCCATGGTCGCCCCCGTGGTCATGACGTCGTCCACCAGAAGCACCCGCTCTCCGTCGGGCTTTCGGCGAAGGGCGAAGGCCCCCTTGAGGTTGCCCAGGCGCTGAGCCCGCGTCAGGCCGACCTGGGAGGGGGTCTCCTTTCTCTTGTAAAGGACGTCCCCGGCCAGGGGCAGGCCGAGCCCCGCCGCCAGGGCCCGGGCCAGAAGATAGGATTGGTTGAAGCCGCGCCTCCTCAATGCGCCCGGGGAAAGCGGCACGGGCGCCACGCAGTCCGCCCCGGGCAGGTCGAGCGCAAGGAGAAGCCCTCCCAGGGGACGGGCCAGCCGCTTGATGCCCTGGAACTTCAGCAGGTGGACCGCTTCCTTCAGGGTGCCGGCATAGGCCCCGTAGCAAAGCGCGCGGGCAAAGGGGGGAGGGTGCTTCATGCACTGGCCGCAGACCGTGGCGTAAGGCGATATGAGCGGCAATGAGCAGACCCGGCAGGCGACGCCGTCCTCACGGCGTATGCCCGCCCAGCAGGCCGAGCACAGGGGCGAAAGGCTGTACCGGTCGGGGGGTGAGGCGCAGGAAGGGCACCGGGCAGGGTAAAGGACGTTGAGCAGGCGGCCTGCCAGGGCATCGAGCGAGCCTCCGAACGGGCCGGACCCTCGCGGAGGGCCCGATTCTCGCGGAGGGCCCGGTTCTTGCGGAGGTTCCGACCCCTGCGGCGGGTCCGGTCCTCGCGGAGGGCCCCAAAGAAGCCCCTTTCTCAGGCCCCCTTCTCCTCCGGTCCCGGGAGACCGGCCTCGCCCGAATCCCCGGCGCTCCCGGCGGCCTGTTTCCTCAGGCCCTCGATGTAGTCGCTGTAGGCTTGGTCGTGCTCGATGAGCCGGACGCCGATGCCGTTTCTGACCAGGCCCGAGCCGGGTCCCGCGTTCCTCAGGGCCTTGCCCTTGACCCGGGCGGTCTTGCCGTCGGGGAGGAACAGCGTGATGTGCAGCAGGCTTCCCGTGCTCAGGCTGTGCTGTGTCCTCAGGAGCAACCCCCCCTGGGAGAGATTGCTCGAGACCCCGCGGAGGATGCGGTCCCCCGCATAGAATTCGGCGTCCAGGCTCAGCCGGTACCGCTTGAACTTGCGCCTGTCCATCAGAACCCCCCTTCCCTCAGGATAAGCTCCTCCCTGCTGGCCCCGGTGGACACCATGGCCACCGGCACGCCGAGCATCTCCTCGATGCGGCCGATGTAGTCCCGGGCGCCCTTGGGGAGCTCCTCCATGCTGCGCAGGCCGCTCGTGCTCTCCTTCCAGCCGGGGAGGCTCTCGTAGACGGGCTCGCACCGGGCCAGGACCGTTGCCTCCCGGGGGAAGTGCTCAAGCCTCTCTCCTCCGCACCGGTATGCCGAGCATATCTTTATTTCCTCCAGCCCGTCGAGGATGTCGAGCTTGGTCATCACCACGCCGGTCAGGCCGTTTACCCTTCGGGAATGCCTGAGGGCGACCATGTCGAGCCATCCGCACCTGCGGGGTCTGCCCGTGGTGGCCCCGAACTCCCCACCTTTCTTCTGAAGCCTCTCGCCCAGGCCGTCACGAAGCTCCGTGGGAAAGGGTCCCTCGCCCACGCGGGTCGTGTACGCCTTCACCACGCCCAGGACCTTTCCGATGCGGGTGGGCCCCACGCCCGAGCCGATGCACGCGCCGCCTGCGGAGGCGCTGGAGGAGGTCACATAGGGGTAGGTGCCGTGGTCGATGTCCAGGAGGGTGCCCTGCGCGCCCTCGAACAGCACGTTTTTCCTCTCGTCCAGGGCCCGGTTCAAGAAGACGTCGGTGTCCGTGACGTAATGGGCGAGCTTCTCGGCGTATCCCATGAAGGCCGCATGGATGTCGCCGGCCGTGAAGGCCTCCTGCCCGTAGACCCTGGTGAGGACCTGGTTCACGTAATGAAGGGCTTTCTCCAGCTTTTCCCTGAAGATATCGGGATGCAGGAGGTCCCCCACCATGAGGCCCACCCGTGCCATCTTGTCCACGTAGGCCGGGCCGATGCCCCTGCCCGTGGTGCCTATCTTGGAGGAGCCCCGGTGCTTTTCGCTGGCCCCGTCCAGCGCCGTGTGGTAGGGCATGATGAGATGGGCGCCCCGGCTCAGCAGGAGGTTGTTGTCGACGTCTATGCCCTCGCGCCTCAGGCCCTCTATCTCCGCGATGAGGGCCCCGGGCTCCACCACGGTGCCGTTTCCGATGACCGCGGCCTTCCCCGCGTGCAGGATGCCCGAGGGGATGAGGTGCAGGATGAAGGTCTTCCCGCCGATGACCACCGTGTGGCCCGCGTTGTGGCCGCCCTGGTACCGGGCCACCACGTGGGCCTCTTCGGTGAGGACGTCCACGATTTTCCCTTTTCCCTCATCGCCCCACTGGGCGCCCACAATGACGACGGCTGGCATTCTGCCCTTTCCTTTGCCTTATTTCCAGGGACCCGGATGGATGCCCCGCCACCCCCCGGCGGCCCTACAGGTATATCTGCTTGACGGAGAGGATGTTCGGGAGGTTCCGTATCTCCTTGAGCTCCTTGTCCCCCACTGCGGTGTCCACGCAGACCACGCTCATGGCGAGCCCGCCGGCCGACTCCCGCCCGAAGTGCATCCAGGCTATGTTGACGCCGTGGGAGGCCAGGACCGAGCCCGTTCCGCCGATGACTCCGGGCTTGTCCTGGTTGTGAATGACCAGGATGGTCCCCTCCGGGATTATCTCCACGGGGAAGTTGTCCACCATGATGATCCTGGGGTCCCTGCGGCTGAAGAGCGTGCCGGAGAAGGAGTGCTCCTCCTTCTTGACGCGCACCCGCAGGGTGAGCACGCTCTGGTAGTCCCCCGCATCGGCGCTCTTGGTCTCCTTGACCTCGATGCCCCTTTCCCGGGCGATGATGGGGGCGTTGACGAAGTTGACCGTGGACTCCAGGATGGGGGTCAGAAGCCCTTTCACCGCCGCCATGGTCACCGGCTCGGTGGTGAGCTCGGCCGCCTCGCCCCTGTACTCCAGGGTCACCTCGGTGATGCCGCCCTCGATGAGCTGGGCGGCGAAGCTCCCCAGCCCCTCGGCGAGCTTGAGGTAGGGCCGCAGGTGGGGCACCTGGTCGGCCGGCACGGAGGGGAAGTTCACGGCGTTTCTGATGGTCCCCGCCTGGAGATAGTCCACTATCTGCTCGGCCACCGCCACGGCCACGTTCTCCTGGGCCTCGTCCGTGGAAGCCCCCAGGTGGGGGGTGAGAACCACGTTGTCTTCGAGCCTGAGCAGGGGGCTGTCCTCCGGCGCGGGCTCCTCTTCGAAGACGTCCAGGGCGGCCCCGGCCACCCGGCCTGACTCCAGGGCCTCGGCCAGGTCGCCCTCGTTGACGATGCCGCCGCGGGCGCAGTTGATGATGCGCACCGTTGTCTTCATGAGCTTTATGGTCACTTTGTTGATGAGGTTCCGGGTCTCGCCCGTCAGGGGGCTGTGCACGGTAATGAAGTCGGCGGTCCTGAATATCTCCTCAAGCGGGACCTTCCGGATGCCCATGGCCTCGGCCGTGTCCTCGCTCAGGAAGGGGTCGTAGGCGATGACGTTCATCTCCAGGCACCGGGCGCGCTTGGCCACCTGGGAGCCTATCTGGCCCAGGCCCACCACGCCCAGGGTCTTGTTGAAGAGCTCCACGCCCTTGAACTTCTTCTTCTCCCACAGGCCGGCCTTCATGGAGGCCGTGGCCTGGGGCACCTTCCGGGCCAGCGAGAACATCAGGGCGATGGTGTGCTCCGCCGTGGTGATGGTGTTGCCCCCGGGGGTGTTCATCACCACGATGCCCTTCTTGGTGGCGGCGGCCTTGTCCACGTTGTCCAGTCCGGAGCCGGCCCGCCCGATGACCTTGAGGTTGCGGGCCGCCTCGATGACGTCGGCCGTGAGCTTGGTGGCGCTGCGGATGACGATGCCGTGGTACTCGCCGATGACGGAGGTGAGCTCCTCGGGGCTCATGCCCACCTTGACGTCCACCGTGAGGCCCGCTTTCCTCAGTATGGAGATGCCGGTTTCCGAGAGGTTGTCGCTTACGAGGACCTTCATCTACTTCACCATGAGTATTTCCTGGGCCGCAGCCACTCCGCTGCCCAGGGCGAGGTCGTGGCCCAGCCCCCTCAGGACCATCTCCAGGCCCGCGACGGCTGTGATGACGTCGAAGGTGTCGGCATAGCCCAGGTGGGCGATGCGGAATATCTTTCCCCTGGCCTGGTCCTGTCCGCCCGCGCCGGTGATGCCGTAGTCCTCGCGCATCCGTTTGTAGACCTCCTGCCCGTCGATGCCCGCCGGGGTCTCCACGGCCGTCAGGGCGTTGCTCGGGGACTCCTTGGCGAAGAGGGAAAGGCCCAGGGCCTTCGCGGCGGCCCGGGTGGCCTCGGCCAGGCGGGCGTGGCGGGCGAAGACATTGCCGTAGCCTTCTGCCTCCAGGAGCTTCAGGGCCTCGTTCAGGGCCACGACCAGGGTCACCGAGGAGGTGAAATTCGTCTGGTTTTTCGCCAGGGCCGCCCGCTCCTTCTTGAGATTGAAATAGAAGTGCGGCGCCTCCGCCGTCTCGGCCTTCTTCCAGGCCCGCTCGCTCACGCTTATGAAGGCCAGACCCGGCGGCAGCATGAGCCCCTTCTGCGAGCCCGCCACCATGACGTCGATGCCCCACCCGTCGGTCTTTATGTCGTGGGCCACCAGGGCGCTGATGGCGTCCACCACGTACAGGACCTCGGGATGCCTTTTAAGCACCTCGCCCACGGCGCGGATGTCGTGGAAGACCCCCGTGGAGGTCTCCGAGCCCTGGATGAGGACGCCCTTTATGGAGCCGTCCCTGGCCAGCTCCTGCTCGACCTGCTCGGGCTTGACGGCGTGCCCCCAGGGCACCTCTATCTCCGTGACCTCCAGGCCGTAGGCCCGGCCGATATTGGTCCATCGCTCGCCGAACTTTCCGCCGTTTACCACCAGGACCCTCTCGCCGGGGCTGAAGAAGTTGTTCACCGCGGCCACCATCCCGCCGGTGCCGGTGGAGGTGAGGATGAGGACGTCGTTTTCGGTCTGATAGAGCCGCTTCAGTCCCTTTTTCGCGGAATCCAGGATGGGGACGAAATCCGGCGCCCTGTGGTGCAGGATGGGCAGGGCCATGCTCTGAAGCACTCGTGGGGGCACGGGCGTGGGTCCCGGAGCAAGGAGATAACGTTTGAGCATCGAGCACAGACCTCCCGGAAATTATTTTCAGAAGTCAGGGACTTCGCATGAAACCCAGCCTATGAAACTAGCATACGCGCAGAGATTATTGCAACACGCGCGGCCCCGGAGCGGGCCGCCGGGGCCGGGAGAAAGGCAGCGTGTCATTGTTTAGTACGGGGTGTGGCATCAGGGTGTCATTTTTCCCGTCCGCGCCCCTGTGAGCCGGGTCACGAAAGGGGCGCAACCCTTTTTGTTCCCTGGAACTTTACGCGCCGCCATTTTGTGGCACGAGTGTTGCTTCCTCTTAGCGCCGTTGGGATGAGTAATAACTCAGAGGAGGCTGAAATGAAAAAATTTGTCACTTCTTCATCGGTTCTGGTCCTGGGCATCCTGGCGGCCGTGTTCCTTGCGGCCTGCGGAGGGGGCGACGGAGGCGGCGGCACACCGTCGCTGTCCTACACCGGCTCCACGACCCAGGCCGCCATTACCAACACCAATGCCGAAACGCTGCTCAAAGGCGCCTATGAGGGAGGCGAGGAGACCAGTTTCGTGATCACAATGGGAACGGACACGAGCTCCCCCGGCGGATACTCTCTCCCC